>NZ_JBLNKS010000019.1:0-86476 GCF_048276375.1 Flavobacterium sp. ZB4R12
TCATAGAAATCCGAATGAAAATAATAATGATAACTTCATAATTGAAGACTAGCAAGCGTGCAGACTTTAAGTCTGACAACCAAATCTATGGACTTTCAGTCCATAGTGGTTTAGTTAACAATTCATCGTAGATGAATGAAAAATCCATCAAATCGTTAATTTTTCTCAAAAGATTATTCTTTGGAATAATTAAATCATATAACGAAGAATGCTCGCTAAACGCTATTGTTTGTTGCTGTACTAACATCTGAAAACCCTTATAATTACAGCTAAATATACGAAAAAAGGAGCAGAAAAACTTCGTTCTCTACTCCTTTTTTTAATAGTTTATTCGAAAAAAGACTTTTTCAGCGCCCTCTCTTTCGACTGGTGTTTTTGTAAAATTTAAAAGTTCTCGATACATTTTTTGTTCCATTTCATTCCGCAAAATCCCGAAGCGTCGGGACGAACTGACGAACTTTGCTTACTCCACTAATTCGGTCTGGTTTCTAAAAACCAACTCGCCATTAAAAGCATCCAAAAGAATAATACTGTCAGTTTTGATATTGCCGGCAAGAATTTCTTTAGACAATTTATTCAAAACATCTCTTTGAATCACTCTTTTCACGGGTCTCGCTCCAAATTGCGGATCATATCCTTTCTCGGATAAATAGGCAATGGCTTCCGCAGTGGCATCCATGGTAATCCCTTGCTGTGCCAGCATTTTGGTCACGCTTTTTAGTTGCAAACCTACTATTTGAGCAATATTTTCACTGGTAAGCGGCGTGAACATTACAATTTCATCAATACGGTTTATGAATTCCGGGCGAACCGTTTGTTTCAACAATCCAAGAACTTCTACTTTGGCCAATTCAGTTGCGGCTTCGACGCTTCCTTTTAGGTTCTCGAATTTCTCCTGAATAATTTGGCTTCCCATATTAGAAGTCATGATGATAATTGTGTTTTTAAAATCAGCCAAACGCCCTTTGTTATCTGTCAAACGTCCTTCATCCAAGACTTGTAGCAAGATGTTAAACGTGTCCGGATGCGCTTTTTCAATCTCATCCAATAAGATTACGGAATACGGTTTTCTACGAACCGCTTCGGTCAATTGTCCGCCTTCATCATAACCCACATATCCCGGAGGCGCACCAACCAAGCGGCTCACGCTGTGGCGTTCTTGGTATTCGCTCATGTCGATACGGGTCATCGCATTTTCATCGTCAAACAGGTATTCGGCCAAGGCTTTCGCCAATTCTGTTTTACCAACTCCCGTAGTTCCAAGGAAAAGAAACGTTCCCACCGGTTTTTTCATATCCTGTAATCCGGCACGGCTTCTGCGCACGGCATCACTTACCGCCTGAATCGCTTCTTCCTGTCCTACGACTCTGTTATGCAATTCATCTTCCAGTTTCAATAGTTTTTCCCGTTCTCCCTGAAGCATTTTCATTACCGGAATTCCAGTCCATTTGGCAACCACTTCGGCAATATCTTCACGAGTAACTTCTTCTTTTATCAACGAAGTTCCCGCTTGATTTTCCTGTAATTCTTTTAGTAAAATGTCTAAACGCTCTTGGGCTTCTTTGATTTTTCCATAACGAATTTCGGCTACTTTTCCATAATCGCCTTCACGTTCGGCACGTTCTGCTTCATATTTGAAGTCTTCAATTTCGGTTTTTACTGCTTGAATATTATCGACTACATCTTTCTCTGATTTCCATTTGGCGTAGATTTCGTTGCGATCTTCTTTTAGGTTCGCCAAATCCATACCCAAAACTTTGAGTTTGCTTTCGTCTTTTTCTCGTTTAATCGCTTCAATTTCAATTTCCAACTGCATGATTTTTCGATCCAAAACATCCAATTCTTCGGGTTTCGAATTGATTTCCATACGCAGTTTTGAAGCTGCTTCATCCATTAAATCGATGGCTTTGTCCGGAAGAAAACGATTGGTGATATAGCGCTGTGATAATTCAACAGCGGCAATAATAGCGTCGTCTTTGATTTGGACTTTATGATGTGTTTCGTATTTTTCTTTGATTCCACGTAAAATCGAAATAGCACTTTCAGTATCCGGTTCTTCGACCATTATTTTTTGGAAACGTCTTTCAAGTGCTTTGTCTTTTTCAAAATATTTTTGATATTCGTCTAAAGTTGTTGCTCCAATAGCGCGCAGTTCGCCACGAGCCAACGCCGGTTTCAGAATATTGGCCGCATCCATAGCGCCTTCACCACCTCCGGCTCCCACCAGTGTATGGATTTCGTCAATGAATAAAACAATATCGCCTTCGGCAGAAGTCACCTCTTTAACCACGGATTTTAATCGTTCTTCAAATTCCCCTTTGTATTTGGCACCGGCAATTAGCGCTCCCATATCAAGCGAATAAACGATTTTATCTTTCAAATTGTCAGGAACATCTCCATCGACAATTCGATGTGCTAAACCTTCGGCGATGGCGGTTTTTCCGACTCCGGGTTCTCCAACCAACATGGGGTTATTTTTGGTTCTTCGTGTTAGAATTTGCAATACTCTGCGAATTTCCTCGTCACGACCAATTACTGGATCGAGTTTACCGGTGCGGGCTAATTCGTTCAGATTTTTGGCATATTTATTTAAAGAATTATAGGTTTCTTCAGCAGATGCCGAAGTCACTCGTTCTCCTTTTCGCAATTCGTCGATAGCGGCTTTTAGTCCTTTTTCGGTAACGCCTTGGTCTTTTAGGATTTGGGCAACTTTACTTTTGGAACCAAATATGGCTAAAATTAAATGTTCCACAGAAACGAATTCATCATTCATTTTTTTTGCGATAATCTCCGCTTCGTTCAGCGTTGAATTTGCAGTTCTGGAAAGCATAATTTCGCCGCCGGAAACTTTCGGGAAGCTTTGTATCGTGCTGTCTATTATTTGTTCTAATAAACTCACATTTACGTTCAGTTTCTTCAATATAAAAGGAGCTACATTTTCATCTACTTCAAAAATAGCCTTGAAAATATGTTCATTTTCTATTTGTTGTTGCCCGTGGCTTTGTGCCAATTGTTGGGAAAGCTGAATGGCTTCCTGGGATTTGATTGTAAATTTATTTATGTTCATGATGGTATATTGTTTTGTTGTTATTTGACTAACTTTGCGAATTATATTCAATATATATTCCAATACAATAATACAGACAAATTGACGGAAATTTCATGATTTTTATCATATTTCAAAGTCAAAATGTCTTAAAATAAGACAATTATGAGTTTTTTTAAAAATATTTTTAATAGTTCAGACGACAAGGATTTAAAAGAAAGCAAAATCAACTGGAATGAACTAACCGATTTAGGGCAACTGAATGAAATTATTTTCGTTTCGAATGAAAAACCGGTAGCAATTTTTAAACACAGTACCCGATGCAGCGTAAGTAGGATGGCACTGAAACAGTTTGAAAATGAGTTTAATAACTCAGATAAAGTTACGCCTTATTTTTTAGATTTAATAGCGTATCGCGATATTTCTAATGCCATTGCTGATCGTTTTGGAGTTACCCATCAATCCCCACAATTGATAGTAATTAAAGAAGGAAAAGCCATTTACAATGTTTCGCATAGCGATATTGATGCGGAAGAATTGATGGGAAAGGTTTAAATTAATCTTTGTCAAAGTTCGAAACTTTGACAAAGGTTTTAATATAGTTTTTTGGGGTAATATTCCAAATAAAAAAATCCATTCGTTTAAATGAATGGATTTTTTTGTAACAACTATTTTGGTTTTGAATTAATAAGAATCGTTCATTTTCTTTTTTATGGCATCCAAACAAAGGTTATTGATGCTTCCTTCATGCGTATGCTTGGTTTCTTTTGGAGATTGAAATGTGCCATTTTCCAGTTGTTCTGCAACGGCTTTATAGGCATCTCTAAAAGGCAGACCGGCAACAACCATTTCGTTTAAGGAATCTACCGTAAACAAATAATCGTATTTTTTATCGTCCAGAATGTGTTCTTTTACTTTAATGTCTTTAATAGCAAAAATAGCGATATCCAAACAGGCTTTTAAGTTTTGAATCGCTGGAAACAATCCTTCTTTCAAAAGTTGCAAATCTCTGTGATAACCACTTGGTAGGTTGTTGGTAATTAAAGTGATTTCGTATGGTAACGCTTGAATTTTGTTGCATTTTCCACGAATTAATTCAAAAACATCCGGGTTTTTCTTGTGTGGCATAATGCTCGAACCTGTTGTAAGATGCGAAGGCAAAGTGATAAAATCAAAATTCTGGCTCATATACAAACAAACATCCATCGAGAATTTTGATAGGGTAGCAGCAACGCTGCTCATAGCAAAAGCAACTGTTTTTTCTGATTTTCCACGGCTCATTTGTGCCGCAACCGAATTGAATTTTAAGGTTTCAAAACCTAATTCTTGCGTTGTAAACGTTCTGTTGATAGGAAACGAACTTCCGTAACCTGCGGCCGAACCTAATGGATTCTGGTCTACAATTTTTAAAGCTGCATTTAGCATCGTTACATCATCAATTAAACTTTCGGCGTAAGCGGAAAACCACATTCCGAAAGAAGAGGGCATCGCAATTTGAAGGTGCGTGTAACCTGGTAACAAAACATTTTGATGTTTTTCTGCTGATTCCATCAGCAAATCAAAAAGGCTTTTTACTTGTTCTTTTAGTTCTTTAAGGACGTCTTTTAGATATAAATTAACGTCTACCAAAACCTGGTCGTTACGGGAACGAGCCGTGTGAATTTTTTTTCCGGCATCGCCTAGTTTTACCGTTAACAGGTATTCGATTTTGGAATGTACGTCTTCAAAACTGTCTTCGATTTCGAATTTTCCGTTTTCAACAGCTGCAATAATTTCTTCTAATGCCAAAACCAAAGAAACGGTTTCGGAGTCTGTTAAAAGACCGATTTGACCTAGCATTTTTGCATGTGCAATAGAGCCTAAGGCGTCATATTTTGCTAGAACTAAATCCAGTTCTCTGTCGTTTCCAACGGTAAAATGTTCGATTTGCTTATCTGTTGGTATTCCTTTTTCCCAAAGTTTCATAATTATACTTTTTTGGTTGTTCGTGTTGTTGTGTCTTTTTGGTTTTGTTTTTATCGATTTAACTGACAGGGACATACATGACCGTCACTTCGAGTGTTTTTGGCTTGATTCAATCTGTTTAAAAAGATACATTCATTAAGCCAAAAATGTATCGAGAAGCCTTGTTACCAGCAACGTTCTCGATATGATTTTTAAAGTGGAAAGTTTCGTTTAATAAAGAAAACTTGTGGACTTTAAAAATCTACTCGAACTGACGATCGGTAAATTATAATTAATTCCAATATTATTTTTTAGCCCCGATTACTTCACTTAATTTCCATTTTCAGCGGAGTTCAGTGAACTTCGTTTGTAGTGTAAATCCTTTTTTGAGGCGATTTTTCTTCGCCTCAAAAAAGATTGCAACGTATAGCGGGATTAGCTCCTGAAAATAATCAGGATCAATCCAAATTATTTTATTGTTTGAAAAAATCAGTCAGTATTTTGATATACAATTGAATTCCTTCTTCTATTTCGTTTATAAATATAAATTCGTCTGCCGAGTGCGACCGCAGGGTTTCTCCTGGTCCTAATTTCAAGGATTGACAACTCAAAACCGATTGATCCGACAGTGTAGGCGAGCCGTACGTTGTTCTTCCCAGTGCGATTCCGGCTTGCACCAAACCATGAGAAACAGGAATTGATGACGCATTCAAATGCATCGAACGAGGATTGACTTCAGCAGTCAGATGTTTTCTTACGGTATCTAAAATTTCCTGATTGTTATAGCAATCATTCACCCTGATATCGATAACCAAATGACATTCGGCAGGAACTACATTGTGTTGTTTTCCGGCGTTAATTTGCGTTACAGTCATTTTTACAGGTCCTAAAACGGCAGATATTTTTTCGAATTGATAGCTGTTAAACCATTCAATAACGGGTATCGCATTGTAAATAGGATTGTCCGGATTGTTATGCGCGGCGTGACTTGCAGTACCTTTTACGATGACATCGAGTACCAATAAACCTTTTTCGGCTACGGCCAATTGCATCAAAGTAGGTTCACCAACAATGGCACATTCCAGTTCCGGTAAATGTTTCAGTACGCTGTTTAATCCATTTTTCCCGCTGCTTTCTTCTTCGGCTGAAGCTACCATCACGATATTGTAAGGCAGCTTTTCATTCGGATAAAAATGAACAAAAGTGGCTAAAAGAGAAACCAAACAGCCGCCGGCATCATTGCTTCCCAATCCGAATAATTTGCCGTCTTTTACGATGGCTTCAAAAGGATCATTGGTATACCCTTGGTTAGGTTTTACGGTATCGTGATGCGAATTGAGTAATAATGTTGGTTTAGTCTTGTCAAAATATTTATTGTAAGCCCAAACATTATTATTATCTCTCTCGAAAGGAATGTTATTTTGTGTAAACCAATTTTCGATTAAAAGTGCTGTTTTGTCTTCTTCACTTGAAAATGAAGGTGTTTCAATCAGTGCTTTTAATAGCGCAATGGCTTCTTGTGTAAGGATTTCTATACTCTTCATATTTTATTTGCCACAAAGGCGCTATTTTTTTGCCACGAAGACACAAAGGCACAAATTTTTTAGTTATTTTTAATACAAAGACATGAATTATTTAAGTCTCTTTTGAGATGATTTCTTTGTGGCAATTTTCAATTCGTGTAAATTTGTGAAATTCGTGTTTAACTTTTATAGTTCTATACTCGTGTACAATGCCGTCTTGTCTTGCAACATCCGGTGATGACCAATTTTTATTTTTTGAACTCCCTTGGACAAACTATTGAAACAGTTGTCTAATTTAGGAATCATGCCTGAATGTATCGCTTTTTCGGCTTTTAATTTGGAATATAATTCTTGATTTATGGTTGAAATTACTGAAGAATCGTCTTCGGCATCATATAAAACACCAGACTTTTCAAAGCAATAATTCAAAGTTACATCAAAAACTTCCGATAAAGCAATCGCCAATTCACTGGCAATAGTATCCGCATTCGTATTTAATAATTGTCCTTTTCCATCGTGTGTTATCGCACAAAATACTGGAACTATACCATTTGAAAGTAACGTTTCCAATAATTTTGTATTCACTTTTTTCACATCGCCCACAAAACCATAATTGATTGTAGGGTGGTTTCTTTTTTCTGATTGGATTAAATTCCCATCAGCACCAGAAAAACCCATCGCATTTGTGGAATTTGCTTGTAATTGGGCAACGATGCTTTTGTTGATTTGACCTGCATAAATCATCACAACTACGTCAAGCATAGCAGCATCGGTAATACGTCGTCCGTCAATCATTTGAGGAACTAAACCAATGCTTTCAGCCATTTTGGTAGCTGATTTTCCTCCGCCATGAACGAGTATTTTATACCCTTCAATTTTAGAAAAATCAGATAAAAACTGTGATAATTCCGTTGGGTTATCAATAATATTTCCTCCAATTTTTAGTATCGTTACCGGTTTTTTATTTTCCATTTTCCAATATTTTTTGCAACACTAATTGCGCTGCATAGGTTCTATTATTGGCTTGTTCGATAACAATTGAATTTTCGCTGTCGATTACTTCATCAGTAACAATTACATTACGTCTTACAGGCAAACAGTGCATAAATTTAGCATTATTTGTCAGTTTCATTTTATCGGCAGTTATAGTCCAATTTGGGTCGGAATTAGTAATTTGACCATAATCGTTATAATTGCTCCAGTTTTTGGCATAAATAAAATCGGCGTTTTCAAAAGCTTTATTCTGGTCGTATTCAATCTTGGAATCTTTTGTGATTTCAGGATTCAATTCATACCCTTCCGGATGCGTAATGACAAAATCTGCATCTTGCAATTGCATCATTTGCACGAAGGAATTGGGAACAGCTTGTGGTAGTGCTCTGGGATGTGGTGCCCAAGTCAAAACTACTTTTGGTCTGTGTTTCGTTTTGTGTTCTGCCATCGTAATCGCATCGGCTAGCGATTGTAATGGATGTCCTGTGGCACTTTCCATATTAACAATTGGCACAGTAGCGTATTTCAAAAACCCGGAAAGTACGATTTCGGCATTGTCTTTTTCTTTGTCTGCAAGTCCGGCAAAAGCTCTGATGGCAATAATATCGCAATATTGAGAAACAACTGCTGCCGCTTCTTTGATGTGTTCCGAAGCACCAGAGTTCATGATAGCTCCGTCTTCAAACTCCAATGTCCAACCTTCGCTGGTAAAATTCATTACCATGACGTTCATTCCTAAATTCAAAGCCGCTTTTTGTGTACTCAAACGGGTTCTTAAACTGGAATTAAAAAACAACATTCCCAAGGTTTTGTTTTTACCCAGTTTTTTGTTTTTAAGTGGTTTTTTCTTAATTTTTAATGCTTGTTTCACCCATTTGTTGAGCGAATCGATGTTTTGTATGGAGATATAGTTCATTGTAGTTATGAATTATGAATTATGAATTATGAATTGTCCAAAAATCTAACAATCTAAAAATCCAATATTCGAATTAAATTATTTTAGTAAAAGGTATTTCGTTTTTTAAAGCCTTCAAAATAAAGTTGTCTTCCAAGCCATTGATAATCCAGGTTTCGATATTGGCAGCTTTGGCAATTGCCGAAGCTTCTATTTTAGATTGCATTCCACCAGTTCCGTGCGAGGATTTAGAATCGCCAATCTCTTTTTCCAATACTTTTAAATCGGTTACCAAAGAAATGGTTTCAGGAATTGCATCATTGATGGATGATTTAGTGTAAATCCCGTTCGTATTGGTAGCAATAATCAGAATGTCAACATTTAATAAAACGGCTGTTAAAGCGGCTAATTTATCATTGTCTCCAAACTGAATCTCATCCGTTGCCACGGTATCATTTTCATTGATGATAGGAATATAATTGTTTTTGACCAACACATTGATTGTGTTTACGATATTTACTTTGGCTTGCTCTTTTTCGAAATCAGAATAAGAAAGCAAACATTGTGAAATCAGTAATCCTAAATCACTGAAATTTTCATGATAAATCCGCATCAAATGAGGCTGGCCAATTGAAGCCAACGCTTGTTTAACAAAAACATCTTTATCTTGACTTTCCAGTTTTACAAATTGTTTGGCCGCAGCAATGGCACCGGAACTGACAATTACAAATTCATAATCGTCTTTCAGTGCCGCGATTTGCATACCAATATCTTCAATCTTTCCTCTCGAAATATGATTGGTTTCTTTGGTTAATGTATTGCTTCCTAACTTTAATAAAATTCTTTTTTTACCTGATTTGTCCATTCCCGTAAATATACCACTTATTAGTAACTAAATGTTGCAAACCAATTGGTCCACGTTGGTGTAATTTGTCCGTGCTTATTGCCAATTCGCCACCTAAGCCAAATTGTCCTCCATCAGTGAATCGGGTAGAGGCATTTTGATAAACGGCTGCGGTATCTACATTTTCCATGAATTCCTGGGCAATTGTATCATTTTTTGTGATTATGGAAGCCGAATGTCCACCACAATATTTATTTATTTTGTCGATCGCTTCTTGATTTGAATTGGTTGTTCCAATAACAATTTTGTAATCTAAAAACTCTTCGTGCCAAATTAAATCCGATTCGATCTGAGGAACGTTTGTCACTCTTGAAATACTTTCATCTCCCAAAACGGTTACGTTTCTTTGTTGTAATTCCTGAACTATATTTGTAGCAAAAGCTTCCCAATTTTCAAGATTTGTATCAATTAAAACTTTATCTAAAGCATTACAAACAGATATGTTTGAGGTTTTTCCGTTAATAATAATGTCAAGTGCTTTTTTTAAATCAGCTTCCTTATTTACATACACAAAATTATTTCCTCGACCACTTATTATTACTGGGCAAGTGGCGTGTTTTTTTACAAAAGCAATCAATTTCTCGCCACCACGAGGAACAATTAAATCTACTTTTTGTGTTGGTTTCTCTAAAAATGCCTGCGTTTCTTCCCGATTGTAATTCAAGTATTCCACCCATTCTGTAGAAATATTGTTTTCTTTTAAAGCTTGATGCCACAATTCCACAATTTTCAAGTTGGATTGTAAGGATTCTTTTCCGCCTTTCAGCAAAATTTTATTTCCGGATTTAAAAGCGATTCCGCCAGCTTCAACAGTAACATCGGGTCTGGATTCATAAATAATCATTATGGTTCCAAAAGCCGCTGTTTTATTGATAATTTTCATTCCGTTTTCATGGTCGAAATTAAAACGCTCTACGCCAATGGGATCTTCTTGACTTGCTAATTGCTGCATAGATAAAATCATACCGTCAATTTTGACATCATCAACCAGTAAACGTTTTTCCATGGCCAAGTCATCTCCAGAATAATTATTTAAATCCTGTTGATTTACAGTTTTAAGGTTGGCTCTTTCTTCTTCAAGAAGTTCGGCCATACGGCTTAAAACTGAATTTCGTTTTTCTATTGGTAATAAATGGCTCATTGTTTTTGGTTAGTGGTTAATGACAAAATAACAAAATTAATATTCAAACCATATAAGAAATATAAGTTCATTTAAGCTTGTTTGAACATTGATTTATATGTCCTTATATTTCTTATATGGTTGAATTAATTTAAAATCAAACGAATTACAATTTTAATTCAGCCAATGTTTCTTTTAAAGCTATAATAAAGGTATCGATTGCTTCCTTGTTGATTGTCAATGGTGGAAGAATTCTTAATAAGTTTTTATTATTTGCATTTCCCGTAAAAATATGTTTGTCAATAATCATTTTTTTACGAAGCGTACTTACGTCAAAATCAAATTCTACACCGAGCATTAATCCTCTTCCTTTTACTTTAATAACTTCAGGAACTTGTTTGATTGCTTCTAAAAAATAGGCATAAACGTCATTTACGTTATCCATTAATTTTTGGCTTTCGATCACATCCAAAACAGCAATTCCAGCAGCACAAGCCAAATGGTTTCCGCCAAAAGTAGTTCCCAAAAGTCCATAACTGGCTGTGAATTTTGGAGAAATTAGTATTCCTCCAATTGGAAATCCGTTACCCATTCCTTTAGCAAGTGAAATAATATCCGCTTTAATTCCGTGATGTTGGTGGGCGAAAAACTTTCCGCTTCTTCCGTAACCTGATTGCACTTCGTCTAAAATCAGAACGACATCGTATGCTGCACATATTTTTTCCAATGCTTGGAAAAATTCCGGAGTACCTTGGTCTAAACCGCCAACACCTTGAATTCCTTCGATAATAACAGAAGAAACATCACCTTTTTTTAGTTCTTCTTCTACCAACTCGATGTTATTCAATGGTAAAAAAGTAACGATTTGTTGTGCATTGATTGGCGCAACAATTTTTTTGTTATCTGTAACCGCAACTGCTGCAGAAGTTCTTCCGTGAAAGGAATTATCAAAAGCAATTACTCTTGTTTTATTGTTGTGAAAAGAGGCTAATTTTAAAGCATTTTCATTGGCTTCAGCTCCAGAACTGCATAAGAATAGCGTGTACTCTTCCAATCCTGAAAGTTTTCCTAATTTGGCTGCTAGTTCTACTTGCAATGGATTCTGTATCGCATTGGAATAAAAACCAATGTTGTCCAATTGATTTTTTAATTTGGCAACATAATCCGGTTGGGTGTGTCCGATGGAAATTACTCCATGACCACCATATAAATCTAAATATTCTACTCCTTTTTCATCTGTAATAGTGCAATCTAGTGCTTTTACAGGAGTGATGTTGTATAATGGGTAAACGTCAAATAAGTTCATAATAATCCTCCCCCTAACCCCCTCCGAAGGAGGGGGAATAAAAACTTACAACGGGGGGTGTTGTTTCTATATTTATACTATTTTTCGCATTTCAACTCCCTTCCCTTCGGGGAGGGTTGGGGAGGGGATTAAAATCCGCTTGGTTTCAAATGCAATCCTGTGGTTTCATCCAGTCCAAACATTAAATTCATGTTTTGAATGGCTTGTCCTGAGGCTCCTTTTGTTAAATTATCAATTACTGAGGTAATCAATAACCGATTTCCTTTTTTCATTAAACTAATGATACACTTGTTCGTTTGAATCACTTGTTTCATGTTGATTCCAGTGGTAGTGACAGTTACAAAAGGTTGGTCTTTGTAAAAAGCTTTGTATTTTGCAACCACATCTTCCAGACTTTCTTCGATTGTTGTGTATAATGTTGCAAAAATTCCTCTGGCAAAATCACCTCTGTTTGGTACAAAAATCAATTCGTCTTTATAATTCGATTGTAATTGGTTTACACTTTGGTTTATTTCACCCAAATGTTGGTGTTCAAAAGCTTTATAATGCGACATATTATTCGATCTCCAACTAAAATGCGTCGTTTCCGAAGGCGTAACTCCGGCTCCCGTGCTTCCGGTTGTGGCATTGATATGAACGTCAGTAGTAAGCATTTCGTTTTTAGCCAATGGCAATAATGCCAATTGAATCGCTGTCGCAAAACAACCTGGATTAGCTATAAATTGTGCGTTTTTGATAACTGCTTTGTTCAATTCAGGTAGTCCGTAAACGAAAGTTTTACTATTAAAATCTTTGTCTTTGATCAATCTGAAATCATTTCCTAAATCGATAATTTTGGTATGACTTGCAAATTGATTTTGCTCTAAAAATGATTTCGATTTACCATGACCTAAACACAAGAAAACAACATTCACATTCGGATTCACGGTATCAGTAAAATTCATTTCGATATCGCCCATCAAATCATGATGCGCAACCGATAGTGGTTTTCCAGCATTGGTAGTACTGTACACAAAATCAATCGTTGCATTAGGATGATACATCAATATTCTGATGAGTTCCCCCGCAGTGTAACCCGAACCGCCAATTATTCCAACATTAATCATAATCAAGATGGTTTACAGATGAAAATATGTTTTGGGCATTTCCCAGAATTTTAATAAATCCTTTGGCATCGTCTGATGTCCAAGCGTTGTTCATTTCTCCGTATTGACCAAATCCAGTGTTCATTAAATCATTTTCAGATTCAATTCCATCAAGCGAAAAGTGATAGGGTTTCAAAGAAACTGTTACCGTTCCATTTACCGTTTTTTGAGTGTCTTCCAGGAAAGTTTCGATGTTTCTCATCACAGGATCAAGAAATTGACCTTCATGAAACAACATTCCGTACCAGTTTCCCAGTTGTTCTTTCCAGTATTGTTGCCATTTTCCAAGCGTATGTTTCTCTAATAAATGGTGTGCTTTGATGATAATTAAAGGAGCAGCGGCTTCAAAACCAACTCTTCCTTTAATTCCGATTATCGTGTCACCAACATGAATATCTCTACCAATTGCATAAGCACTGGCTAATTTTTCAAGAGTAACAATGTTTTTTACCGGAGTGTTCATTTTATTGTTGATTCCAACCAATTCCCCTTTTTTAAAATGCAAAGTCACTTTTTCTTCGCCTTCTTTTTGCAATTGTGAAGGATAAGCTTCGCTTGGAAGTGGAAGGTTTGAAGTCAATGTTTCTTTTCCTCCAACACTAGTTCCCCACAATCCTTTATTGATGGAGTATTGTGCTTTTTCCCAAGAATATTCTACGCCATTCGCTTGTAAATAGGCTACTTCTTCTTGTCTTGATAATTTCAAATCTCTAATAGGTGTGATAATCTCAATTTCGGGAGCAATGGTTTGAAAAATTAGATCAAAACGGATTTGGTCATTTCCTGCACCGGTACTTCCGTGGGCGATTGCGTTTGCACCTACTTTTTTGGCATATTTAATAGCTTCCATAGCTTGAAAAACACGCTCAGCACTCACAGATAGAGGATACGTATTATTTTTTAATACATTTCCATAAATCAAATATTTAATGGCTTTATCGTAATATTTATCAACGATAGTAAGATTTGCATGTTGTGCACTTCCTAATTCGTAGGCTCTTTCTTCAATAGCGGATAGTTCAGCTTCATCAAATCCACCTGTGTTAATTAGTACAGTATGTACTTCGTATCCATGTTTGTTTTTTAAATATTTCAAACAATATGAGGTATCTAATCCTCCACTATAAGCTAATACAACTTTTTTCATGATATTTAGTTTTTTCCTCCCCCAGCCCCCTCCGAAGGAGGGGGAGGCATTACGCAAAGGGTGTGTTTTAATTTATATTTCTTTTTTTAAATTGATTCTTTTTCTAGTTTTTTCCGAACTCCCCGCCACGGTGGGGTTGGGGATTATTTTTTTAAAAATAGGGCTTCTTTAATTGATTTTAATCTATTTAACACTCTGACATTAAACGGATGTTTAGGCGGATCTTTAGGTTTTTCTTTTGGATCATAAAGCATTCCGGTACACAAACACATTTTGTTGTCTTTACTTTTTAGGATTTCGTAATTGGTGCACGTTTGGCATCCTTTCCAAAAACTTGGATCGCTTGTAAGTTCTGAAAAAGGAACAGGTTTGTATCCCAAATCTGAATTGATTTTCATTACAGCCAAACCAGTAGTGATTCCAAATACTTTAGCATCTGGATATTTTTCTAATGAATAATCAAATACTTTTGATTTGATTTTTTTGGCTAATCCTAAATTTCTGTAATCAGGGTGTACAATCAACCCAGAATGTGCGACAAACTTTCCGTGTTGCCAACTTTCGATATAGCAAAAACCAGCAAATTTGCCATTGTCTAATGCAATGACAGCATCTTTGCTTTCCATCTTTTTTTGGATGTATTCAGGAGTTCTTTTAGCAATCCCAGTACCTCTCAATAAGGCAGATGATTCAATAGTATCGCATATTTCCTGCGAATACTTATAATGTTCTTCCTGAGTTACAATGATAGAAATGTTCATTTCAAGAGATTATTTTGAGTTAAAAAATGAGTTGGATTCAAGTTTTGAAAAACAAGAGTTATACCAATCAATTAAAATAGATGTAAAAAAAGACATTGACCATGAGCATAGCGTTGTGTAGGCTAATGAACAAGGAAATATAGTTTTTTTAGGATATACTAATCCAATGGATAACTGGGATAATTTCAAAACGGTATAAATGAAAAATGAATAAAAAACAAAAACAAAACACGTTGTGGGTACTATATTATAGCATCCGTACTTCGGGAGAAGCCGTAGGTCTGTTTGTCCGTGAGAAAGAAGTTATATGTAAACTTGTTTTATTCATCGGTGCAAAAATACAATTATTTTGCAAATAGAATACTTATTTTGTTTTTTGTAACAAAATTTTAATATAATGTTTGTTTTATGTAAATAAAAACTCCTTAAAGTAATTGTTTCAAGGAGTTTCTTAATTGAGCGAAACCAGATTTAATTTCTAAATCTATTTCGACTAATAATGTCTTTTAATTTGGCTTTCAAATCTTCTCCAGTGTCATAAACCATTTGTTCGCTGCTAGGAAAAGCTACCGCTCTTTTATCAAAATAAGAGTAATAATTATCGTCAGAAGCACGTCGGTCTCCTTTATAGGTTGCATAAATATTTTCAAATACAAACTCACTTGTTAGTGGGAAAGATTGTATTAATTGATTGATTTTCAAATTTATATAATCAATTTTTGCTGTAATTTGACAGGATTTAAATTGTCTAAATTCATAAATACGGGCGTTTACGGTTCTAAGATTGTCAACCATAACCACTTTTCCTTTTTCGTCTAAAACTTCTTTACCGTTGGCATCAATCAGTTTTTTTACACCATCTTTTATGATGCGTTCTTTTACAAATTCTCTTTCTTTGATTTGCTCCGGTGAAATATAAATTTGGCGAAAATTAATCATCATACCATAATCGTAATCAATTCCTCTTTGTTTGTCACTGTGGTAAACAGTCCATTTGTCGTTCAGTCCGTAGGTGCTAAAATCTAGTAAATCATTTTGCAAGCGAACAGGAATAATCATTCGAGTTTCATTTTTGGTGTAAACCGAAACATAATCAGAACCTTTAAATTTAGCTTCATCCATGAGTTGCAAAACATTTTTGTAATTTGGATTTATTTGATTCAAATAATCCAAATCATCATAAGCCTTGCGGAAATTCATTTTATCTGAAGTTGCCATTAATTTTTTTGAATTGGCATACAAATAAGCAGATAATGCATTTTTGCTGTCAATAATTTGGTCGTTATAATTGTCAAATGGGAAAATTGCATTTCGACCTTCTTTAATTAATTTTAAAGGGAGTATCGGTTTAATTTTTTCCTGACGGTTATTCAATTGTAAATAGGTGGTATACATTTTTTCCAATTGTGCAGGATTGGCATCTTTTGCTAACAAGTTTATGGTATTCAAATCGCGTTCTTTGGCTTTGGCGAAAGCCTCTTCGAGTAAATAAACATAATCCTGCTTGCCTTTTTTATCTTTATTGGTTCGCAAATTCGAAACTGCATTTTCGATTGCCTGATCGTAATTTCCTGAGCTTAATAAATTTTGAGTTTGCTTTACACCACAGGAGGAAACAAGCACGAACAAGGATAATAAAAGAGTAATTTTTTTCATAAGCGTTACTATAAAGTAAATAATTTTGAAGCTATTTCTACTATATCAATACAGGCAAACTGCTTTTAAAATTGAAATTTCAAAATAATGCCATAAAAAAACCTAACAAAAATAGAATAAATGTTAGGTTTTAGAACGTGTATTTTTATTTTTTTATTTTCTTACAAAAGGAGGAAGCAACTTACTGGAAACTTCACCAAAACCAATGCGAACCTGTCCGTTTTGACAAAATCCCTTCATGATTACGGTGTCGTTATCATTTATAAATTTGCGTTCTGTTCCGTCATTAAGTTTGATAGGATTTTTGCCTCCCCAAGTCAATTCCAGCATCGAACCAAAACTATCTTCAGTTGGGCCAGAAATGGTTCCTGAACCCATCATGTCACCAGAATTTACGCGACAGCCATTAGACGTATGATGCGCTAATTGCTGGCTCATCGTCCAATACATGTGTTTGAAATTCGAATGAGAAACGAGAGTTGCTTCAGTGTTTTCAGGTTGAATCACCACTTCTAAATTGATATCGAACGAATGTTTTCCTTTTTGTTGTAAATAAGGAAGTGGAGTTGGTTCTTGTTTTGGACCTTTAGTTCTAAAGGGTTCCAAAGCATCCATTGTCACAATCCAAGGCGAGATTGAAGTGGCAAAGTTTTTTGATAAGAATGGTCCTAGTGGCACATATTCCCATTTTTGAATATCGCGGGCGCTCCAGTCATTCAATAAAACCATTCCAAAAATATAATCTTCAGCTTCAGTTACAGGAATGTTTTCTCCCATTATATTGACATCGGTTGTGATAAAAGCAGTTTCCAATTCAAAATCAACTGAACGGGAAGGGCCAAAAACAGGTGTGGTTTCGCCATTTGGTAAGGTTTGTCCCATTGGTCTGTGTACTGGAATTCCCGAAGGAACAATAGTAGAGCTTCTTCCATGGTAGCCTACAGGAATATGAAGCCAGTTGGGTAATAATGCGTTTTCAGGATCGCGGAACATTTTTCCGACATTAGTAGCATGCTCTTTACTAGAATAAAAGTCTGTATAATCACCAATCAGCACCGGTAATTGCATTTCTACGTCTTCCATTTTAAAAATGACAATATCTCTTTCTTTTACATTATCGCGTAATTTTGGATTTTTTTCGTCAAAAATTTCGGCGATACGATTTCGAACCAAACGCCACGTTTTCTGACCATCAGAAATAAAATCATTCAAAGTATCTTGCATGAACATATCATCCGTCAGCTCAATACCTTCAAAATAATTTAATTGTTGTAAAGCTCCCAAATCGATAGAGAAATCACCAATACGAGTTCCTACAGTTACTATGTTTTCTTTGGTAAGAAAAACACCAAAAGGAATGTTTTGAATGGGGAAATCACTATTGGTAGCTACTTCTAACCATGATTTTCTGTTAGTATTGTTGGCAGTTATAGGCATATCGATGTTAATTATTTTGTTGAAAATTACTCATCAAATATATTATAATCTAACTATTAACCAAACGTTTTTTTGTATTTTTGCATCAAATTAACCAAAATCAAAGAAATGCAACGCGACGAACAAATTTTTGACCTTATTCTAGAAGAACAAGAAAGACAAATACATGGATTAGAACTTATCGCTTCGGAAAACTTCGTAAGTGACGAAGTTATGGAAGCAGCTGGTTCTGTTTTAACCAATAAATATGCAGAAGGATATCCTGGCAAAAGATACTACGGCGGTTGCGAAGTAGTTGATGTTATTGAGCAAATTGCTATTGACAGAGCCAAAGAATTATTTGGTGCAGCTTACGCAAATGTACAGCCACACTCTGGTTCACAAGCGAATACAGCGGTTTATCATGCTTGTATCAAACCGGGAGATAAAATTTTAGGTTTTGATTTGTCTCATGGTGGACATTTAACTCACGGTTCTCCGGTAAACTTTTCAGGACGTTTATATACGCCTTCTTTCTATGGTGTAGATAAGGAAACTGGAAGATTAGATTACGATAAAATCCAAGAAATAGCAACAAAAGAACAACCAAAATTAATCATCGCTGGAGCTTCGGCTTATTCTCGTGATATGGATTTTGAGCGTTTCAGAGTAATTGCAGATAGTGTTGGCGCTATTTTATTGGCTGATATTTCACATCCTGCTGGTCTTATTGCAAAAGGTTTGATGAATGATCCATTACCTCATTGTCATATTGTAACTACTACAACGCACAAAACATTGCGTGGTCCTCGTGGAGGTTTGATTTTGATGGGTAAAGATTTCGAAAATCCATTTGGTTTAACTACACCAAAAGGAGAAATCAGAATGATGTCTTCTTTATTGGATTTAGCTGTTTTTCCTGGAAATCAAGGTGGTCCATTGATGCATATTATTGCTGCAAAAGCAGTAGCATTTGGTGAAGCATTGAATGATGAATTTTTTACATATGCTTTACAATTACAAAAAAATGCTAACGCAATGGCGGACGCTTTTGTAAAAAGAGGATATGAAATCATTTCTGGAGGAACAGACAATCACATGATGTTGATTGATTTAAGAAACAAAAATATTTCTGGAAAAGATGCTGAAAATGCATTGGTAAAAGCAGAAATTACGGTAAATAAAAACATGGTTCCATTTGATGATAAATCACCATTTGTAACTTCAGGAATTCGTGTAGGGACTGCAGCTATTACCACTCGTGGTCTGGTTGAAGAAGATATGGAAACCATTGTAGCTTTAATTGATAGAGTATTGATGGACCACACTAACGAAGATGTTATCGAAGAAGTGGCTGCTGAAGTAAACGAAATGATGAGCGAAAGAGCTATTTTCGTATACTAAATAAATACGTCTTAAAGTTTTTAAAGTCGAAAGTCGAAAGTCTTGAGGAGGAATTTAATAGTTCTTTCTTAATTTTGACTTTCGACTTTCGACTTTATGACCTTTTAATTTAAAAATTATGTCTGTACTAAGATTAAAATTACCAACCGATCCAAGATGGGTGAATATTGTAGAAAAAAACATTGAAGAGATTTTAACGGATCATGCTTGGTGCGAACAAAAAGCAGCTACAAATGCCATTACAATTATCACAAACAACTCGGAACACCAGGATTTAGTGAAGGATTTATTGGCTTTGGCCAAAGAAGAAATCGACCATTTCGAACAAGTACACAACATCATCATTAAGCGTGGCTTGAAGTTGGGTCGCGAACGAAAAGATGATTATGTGAACGAATTGTATTTGTACATGAAAAAAAGTGGTGATGGAAGCAGAGTTTCAGGTTTAGTGGAACGGTTATTGTTTTCAGCAATGATAGAGGCTAGAAGTTGTGAACGATTCAAAGTGCTTTCAGAAAATATCAAGGATGAAGAATTATCCATTTTTTATAGAGATTTGATGGAAAGTGAAGCGGGACATTACACGACTTTTATAACCTATGCGCGAAAATATGGAGTAGGAATTGATGTTGAAAAACGTTGGAGAGAATGGTTGGAATTTGAAGATGCTGTGATTGCTAATTATGGTAAAAATGAAACGATTCACGGATAAATTCAATATTTGTAAGTTTGTTCCGTTACTATAAATAAATACTCTTACAAGTTTAAGGAGTCTATTAGCCAGTTTCTTATATTTAATTTATTTAGAGAAACCAATGTTTTTGTATTTAAATTAAATTATTTGTTACCGTTTTGTAATTTTTTAATTTATATTTAGGATTTTAAATTTAACTATAATAATTAATAACTGAAATGAAGCTCAATTTTAATTATGATGGAAATATAGCTTGTAGAGCAATATTGCAAGATCAATTAGAAAAACTAGATATTAAATATCAACTTTTAGATTTAGGACAAATTGAAATCAGTGACGATGTTTCAGAAGAGAGTTTTGCGGAACTAGAAATTAGTTTAAAAAAGTATGCTATTCATATTATAGATAATCCAAAAGGGCAATTAATTCAAAAAATTAAAGACGCCATAATTGAAATAGTCTATGAAAAAGAGAAATTTCCTAACATAACGATTTCTCAATATCTATCGGATAAATTGAACTTTAGATATGGATACATTACGAATGTTTTTTCAGAATATACACATACATCAATTGAGAATTTTATTATTATTCAAAAGATTGAAAGAGCAAAAAAATTAATAATTGAAGAGGAATTGACTTTGACTGAAATTTCTCACGAACTAAATTATAGTAGTGTAGCTTATTTATCAACTCAATTTAAAAAAGTGACAGGATTAACCCCTTCTATGTTTAAAAGAATAGTTGATAAAAGAAGACAATTATCAAATAATGAATAAATAAAATTGCAAAAAAGCCTCAATATTTTATGATTACACATCAAGATTCAATGCATATTCTTTTAGCTGACGATGACGAAGATGATCGCACTTTTTTTAGTGAAGCCATACAAGAGCTTAAAATGAATAATAAGTTGACTCTATTTAAAGATGGCAATGAGCTAATGGATTATTTAGTGCATCCTGATATTAAGTTGCCTCATGTTTTATTTCTTGATTTGAATATGCCTGGAAAAACCGGAATAGAGTGTCTAAAGCAAATCAGAGCGAATACTCGTTTTAAAGATGTTTCGATTGCCATATATTCTACTTCTTCCTCAGAAAAAGATATTGAAGATACTTTTATTGAAGGGGCCAATATTTACATTACAAAACCCAATGATTTTTCTTCGTTGAAAAAAGTAATTCAGGAAGTTGTAAATATGAATTGGCAATTTCATTCCTCAGGATTAAATATTGAAACTTTTTTCTTTAGCACATAATAGAGAATAAATGAAAATTTTAGGATTATATAAAAATTCTCAAATATTTAAAATTGCTTTAGCTATAGCAATTGTTGTTGTTTGTTATATAGCATCTGTATTTTATTCTCAAATGCAAAAACTCGATTCTACTGTTGAATTAATTGCAAACTCTAATGAAACACAACTTGAATTAGAAAAGCTTTTATCAGTAATTAGTATTTATGAAACGAGTTTACGGAGTTATATTATTACAAAAGATGAAGCTTATATAAAAAATCGATTTTTAAGCAGAGGTAAAATTGAGCAAAATATAAAAAATTTAAAAAAACTTACATCAAATGATTTTACAAGAAGTCAGCATATTGACCGGCTTAAAAAACTGATTGATTATAGATTTAAATTATTTAGACAAACATTAATTATTGCGAAAAGTAAAAATGTAAATCGATTAGAATTAAATTCTAAGTTACTGGAAAGTAGCGATGTTACTGAAATGATGAAATCCTTTGTCAGTAAAATAATATTTTCTGAAAGTGCAAAAGCAAAGATTCAAAATAACAATCATCAATTTGAATTACAGGATTCAATAACAACTGCCTTTTTATTGGTGATTCTTTCACTTGTAATTTTGTTCCTGTCTTTCAACAAAATGAATGTGGATATTGAAGAACTCAAAAAAGCAAATGACAAATTAAAATTGCTTAATGAGTCTTATAATACTGCTGAAATGACTGCAGGTTTTGGACATTGGATGTTAAATCTAGAAACGAGTACGTATACTTTTTCAGATAATTTATTCCGTCTGATGGGAGTTGAACCTAATGCATTCGAACCCAACATAGAAAATACAATTAAATATATTCATCCGGATGATTTGGACTATGTAACGAAAGTGCATAAAGATTCGTTGTTAAATCACCAATCTACTTCCATGACGTTTAGATTTTTAACGCCAAAAGGGGAGGTTAAATATATTATGGGTGTTGGAAGTTTTACCAAAGATGGAAATGGCGATTTAATCAAAATAGGGGTGAATTATGATATTACAAATCAATACAAGAAGACACTTGAACTAGAAAATAATAACAAAGAACTTAAGTATATTAATACGGAACTTGAAGCTTTTAATAATATTGTAAGTCATGATTTGCAGGAACCGCTTCGGAAAATCCAAATGTTTATTTCCAGATTAGAGGAAAAAGAATTGGATTTGCTTTCACAACAAGGAAAAGATTATTTTTCAAAAATTCGTGTAGCGGCCAACAGGATGCAGACTTTATTAATAGACTTAGTTAATTATTCCAGAACAATAAAAGGCGATAAGGTTTTTGTAGAAACAGATTTAAAAATGGTCTTAGACGAAACACTTCAAGATTTATCCTCTAATATCGAAGAGAAAAAAGCAGCCATTGAAATTGGTAAATTACCAACAATCAAAGTAATACCTTTCCAGATTAAGCAGTTGTTTATAAATTTAATCTCCAATTCACTTAAATACAGCAAAGAAGATATAGTTTCTCAAATCAAAATTACTTCCAAAAAAATTACAGAAAAAGAAATGCGGGATTATAAAATAATCAATAAGGAGGATTATTATAAAATTGTCATCATAGATAACGGAATTGGTTTCAAACAGGAATATGCCGAAAAAATATTTCTTTTGTTCAAACGTTTGGAAACAGATCCTAAATACTCAGGAACTGGACTTGGTCTGGCTATTTGTAATAGAATTGTAGAGAACCACAAAGGTTTCATAAAAGTAAAAGGGGAACCTGGAGTAGGGGCTAAATTCTATGTTTTTATTCCTAAAGGGGATTTGCTTTAATTTCAATAAATAAATTACAATGATTACAATAAAAGAAGCTTCAATAGCTGACTTAAATACAATTCAAGATGTTGCCAATAAAACTTGGCCGACAACATATGGTGAAATTTTGTCAAAAGAACAATTAGACTATATGATGGATTTGATTTATTCAGATGAATCTTTAATAAAACAAATTCAAAAGCAAGAGCAATTGTTTTATATTGCTTATGAGGAAACTTCAGTTTTAGCATTTATAGCAATCGAGCACAATTATAAGAGTGAAGCGGTAACCCGAATTCATAAAATTTATATTTTGCCAGAAGCACAAGGAAAAGGAATTGGTAAATTATTAATTGATGCGGTACAAAAATTAGCCAACGAAAATAATTCGACATCACTTTCCTTAAACGTAAATCGTTTTAATAAAGCACTAGCTTTCTATCAAAAATTAGGTTTTGAAATCATTGCCGAAGAAAATATTGAGATTGGTAACGGGTACTTGATGGAAGACTACAAAATGGAAAAAAAGCTATAATTATTGCACTATAATATCATGTTTGTAAAGCAATCCTTTTAATCCTTCTAAAGCAAAGACTGCTTTTTTTAATTTTGTTGTCTTCGGGTCAATGGTATAATTGTAGCTTGTTTTGAAATTTGCTTTATTAGCAATTGCTTTTGCAAATTCAGAACGGTATAAGTCACAATTTTCAAAAATGACTTCGGTTAAATCAGTACTCATAAAATCCACTGCAATTATACTACAATTGGTAAACGATGTTCCTTTGATTTTTAAAGTATAAAATTTGGAGAAATCCAAAATACAATCAGTAAAAGCAATTTCGAAAATTAATTTGTCGCACATGGCAAAATTGACTTCCTTGATTTCGCAACGATTAAAAATTACGGTTCTGAAAGCTACATAATTTATTTTTGCTTTGCTAAAAGTGCAATCGTTGAAGGTACAGTCAATAAAGGTAACCGCCAGAAATATACATTGAGAGAAATTACAATTGGTAAAAGTACAACACTCAAATTCCTTAAAATTGACTTCTTCTTCGTTATAAATGATGTTATTGTATTCAATATCTAGAAAATAGTCTGGCATTTACGGGTTTTAAATTCAGGTTTAAGGCAGTGAAACTTCGCAACAAAGAAACAAAATTCTATAGCTATAAAATTCAGAAATGAGAATATTTTTTTTGGAATTTTAAACTCTATCGAAATCTCCTTTCCAATGATTAATCGCTTTTTTAATTGCGGGTCCGGAGAGATTTTCATTCAAAGTTTTTTCCGTAAGAGCTGGAAGTTCTTCATCTGAGGCAAACCGTAAGGCAAATAATTGGTTGTCATTTAACTTGTTTTCAAAATCTTCTAATCTTTTTCCTGTAATAGAAAAATAGCGGTACCGAAGTTCTAAACGTACAATTCGGTTTTGCAAAGTCAATGCATAATGCTGTCGTAACATAAAGGCCAAATAAAACAGAACGACAAAAATAACACTGATAAAAGTCCAAATCAATTTGTCTTCAGCTGTAAAAATAAAATACACACTGAAGGCTAGAAATGTCATTATAATTGGGTAATAAACAAAATGATGAGGAGGATAATACCGAATATGATTTTTATAGGATTGTGTTTGCATGATTTTCTTTTAAAGTTTTTTAAAGATAGTCAAAACAACTTTTAATTAAAATTTTGAAAAACACCTTCACTAATTATTTAACTTCCAACTGAAATAAATTTCATAAATTTATTAAAAATTAAGACTATGATACCAACAAAAGGATATGCAGTACAAGATGCTAAGACCGACTTAGCACCTTGGAACTTCGAAAGAAGAGAAGTCGGGCCAAATGATGTTCAGTTTGATATCCAATTTTGTGGCGTTTGTCATAGCGACCTTCACCAAATCAAAGATGATTGGGGCGGGTCGATTTACCCAATGGTTCCGGGACATGAGATTGTAGGTAAGGTTATAAAAGTAGGAAGTCATGTCAAAAAGTTCAAAATAGGCGATTTTGCGGGAACGGGTTGTTTGGTAGATTCTTGCCGAACTTGTGAAAACTGTCAGGAAGGTTTGGAACAATTTTGCCTAAACGGATTCACTGCCACTTATAATGGTATAGAACAAGATAAAAAAACGCCAACATATGGAGGCTATTCCAATACTATTGTTGTACATGAAGATTTTGTGTTGCATGTTTCCGATAAATTGGATTTAGCTGCAGTAGCACCATTATTATGTGCGGGAATTACAACTTATTCGCCAATGAAACACTGGAAAATAGGAAAAGGACATAAACTAGCTGTTTTAGGTCTTGGTGGTTTGGGTCATATGGCGGTTAAATTTGGTGTTGCTTTTGGTGCCGAAGTAACAGTGTTAAGTACATCTCCTAAAAAAGAAGCAGATGCCATAAAATTAGGTGCTCATAAATTTGTTGTCACAAATGATGCCGAACAGCTAAAAAGTGTTGCTGGTAATTTCAATTTTATTTTGGATACAGTCTCGGCTCCACATGATCTTAATTTATATTTATCATTATTAAAAACTGACGGAGTCCATATTTGCGTAGGAGTTCCCCCAACACCTTATGAAGTGCATGCTTTTAGCTTAATTGGAGGAAGAAAAAGCCTCGTTGGTTCTTTGATAGGAGGATTACCAGAAACCCAAGAAATGCTGGATTACTGTGCTGAACATGGAATTGTTTCCGAAATAGAAATGATTCACATCAAAAATATTCATAACGCTTATGATCGAATGATAAAAGGGGATGTGCGGTACCGCTTTGTGATTGATATGGCAACATTGTAAAATATATGAAGAGTAAAGTTTTATGAATGTCACTAAAATCGATATCCATAAAAACACCATCTGAAAAGTAATTTTCAGATGGTGTTTTTATTTTGAGTCTTCCGTAAAACCTTTCTGGTAGTGATATGAATCAAGACTCATATTCAGAATTTAAAAACAACGGGTTTTCAAAATCGCCTATAAAAAAACATAGGAAACCGAAATTCCGCCATAAAAATTTCTAGGATTCCCTGGATAATAATACCTCGGTGGTACACTTCCAAAACCGATTGCGTTGGGTAAAATGCTAGCCGCATAATGGTTGTCTAAAACGTTATTAATCCCAGTATTCAGTTCTGTTTTTAGAAATTTTTGTATTTTAAAAGTATAAGCTGCTTTAATATCCAGCAGTCTATAGCCATCACTATATTTTGAATTTTGATCGTTCATTGGAATTTTACCTACATTTCTAAAGGAAGTATTCAAACTAAAACCACTTTTTGTATTTATATCTAAGCCCAAATTCCACTGCACGTTAGGCACACCGGTTAGTCTGTTACCCGAATAATCAGCATCGCCATCCACAAAATCTTTGAATTTAAAATTGTTAATCGTTCCAGAAAAGTAAGATATAATTTGCCATTTGGAAGTTTTTAAAAGCTTATAATTTGCAGAAAATTCTATACCTACATGGGAGCTTTCTCCTGCATTAATCCCTACATATTGGTCTTCGGCGGTACGTCTGGCGACCAATAAATTTGTAATTTGTGTGCTGTAAAGTGCGATTTCAGTATATAATGTATTGCCCAACCAATTCCCTTTGAAACCCAATTCGTAATTCCATCCTATCTCTGGTTTTAAACTGGTGTTGATTTGTCCTTCAGGAGTCAATGTTTCGGCAACTGAAGGTACTGAGAATCCTTTACTGATTGCGGAATAGATGGTTGCGCCTTCAGCTACTTTATACGAAAGCCCAATTCTAGGTGATAAAACATTTCCAAAAGTATAAGGTGGTTCTTGGTTTACAGTATTGTGTTGAAAAACATCTTCTAAAGAATATTTTGTCGTATTCAATGCCAGGCCGCTTTCTAAATACAGCTCTTTCGACAGTTGAAGTTCTATTTGTAAAAAATAATTGATGTAATTCCGTTTCTGGTTTATAGCACTGAATTTCGCTCCCGTAATGCTTCCTTGACCGGGTTGCGATAAGTATAAATTTTTGAAAAGAGAAAAGTCATATTTTTCAGATAAGAATTCTGTTCCAAGGCTTGCTTCAAAAGGCAGAGAAAATAAACTGGCTTTATAATTTATCGTAGATCGAAATCCTAAGGAGTTTGTTTTTTCTTCTAAAATATCAAAAGGTCTGGCTTCATTTGCTTTTTTAAAATTTGAGAAAACACTAGTCTTAGAAGACCATTTTTTAGAAAACTGATGGTTGTATCCAATTCCCATCTGGAATTTATCATAGGATTCAAATCCTTTAGCTGCAGCCCAATTACCAGCTGCCTTTTCGGGATGATTTGTAAAATCATTTTCATTCAACGAACTGGGAATAAAAGCTTTTAAACGGGTGAAAATCCCTAAATAGGACAAACTTCCTTTTGCACTTAATTTTTGTTTCCCGTGTAAGTTAAATGATTTTCTGTCGTAAGCACTATTGGCTCTAAAGCCTTCACTTTGTAAATGCGTATAGCTTGAAAACAGATTTGATTTGGCATTGCTATAGCCCGCTGAAAAACTTTGTTTTACCAAGCCAAAACTACCGTATGTGGTTACCGATTTTCCAAAGGATTCCCGAAAAGGAGTTTCTCGTGCAAACAAATGAATCACGCCTCCCAATCCGGAACCAAAGCTAGTGGAGTTAGGACCTTTAATTATTTCAATACTTCCTATAGATTCCAAATCAATATCTTCAATTACTGTTTCGCCTTCGCCACTTGTTAATGGAATATCTTCGAAATAGGCTTTTACTTTATTGGTTCCATATTGCGATCGAGCTCCAATTCCCCGAATCGTAATTCTATTGGTGTTCAAAGATCCTTGTTGCATATAAACTCCTGGAATTTTATTTAAAACGGAGGTGAGTATCACACCATCACTTTTGTTGAGGTCTTTTCTCCCAATAAAATAAACAGATGCCGCAGTATTTTGAATCGAAGTCTTAATAGGTGGTGCCTGAAGAATAATTTCAGAAAGTGCTGTGGTGTCTTTTTGAACCTGACCAAAAATAGGCGTAGCCCAAATAAATAATAGTAGAAAAGAAATAAAGTAAGAAGTGTTTTTGTCCAATGGTTTGTATATTTATAAGAAATAAAAATTTTATAAATTTACTATTTACTTTTAACGTAATGAAAGATAAATATAATAAATGAACTAAAATAAAAAACGCAATTATCAAATTTTTAGATAATTGCGTTTACTTTTGTGACCTTGACTGGATTCAAACCAGTAACCTCTTGAGCCGTAATCAAGTGCGCTATTCAGTTGCGCCACAAGGCCTTATTATTTCACTAAACTCTTATTTTCATAGGTGTTCACTGAACTTGTTTGCGGGTGCAAATATAGGGATAATTGTGTAACTTGCAAGTCAAAATTTATAAAAAAATAAAAAAATATGCCACTTAAGAATTACATACGTGATATTCAGGGTTTTCCAAAAGAAGGAATTTTGTTTAAAGACATTACTCCCTTACTAATTGACCCCGAAGCAAGGAATAAATGCCTTGAAATATTGGTTTCAACACTTAAAGATAAAAAAATAGACAAGGTAATAGGAGTGGAGAGGAGGGTACTGAAAAACATCACTTATTTTGATTAACGTTCTTTTTTGGACAATAAAAAAAATGCTTATAACAGGATTTTAAGCATCCGTTATAAGCGTTTTTATTTTTGCCCCTGTTTTTTATTGTAGGTTGTATGAGTCTATTTTCGACTTATACAGGTTCATTTTGCCAAATGTGCGTTTAGATTTCATTTCCTACATTAATTTGAGTATTCTTTTTAAGTTGACTGTAAAAATTGCTATTGCTCCTTGCATTTGCATATTGGTAATACCGTATGAAATTGCTTTATCATAACCGTGTACATTTTTTAACTCGCTATTTTTGGCCTCTATCTTGTATCGATGTTTTGCTTTTTCTTTGTAATAATCTGTTTCTTGAAAAGCCATTTGGTCTTGATGCAATTCTGATTTTATGGATACAGAATACGTTTTTGTCTTGGCTCCATCTTTGTAACAACCTTCTTTTAAAGGGCAAGTCTTGCATTTTTCGACGTCAAAATAATACGTATCTACTTGATTTTTTCCAATTTCTTTAGTTCCCTGGCGCGCTTTTCGTGTGGCCAAATGTCCTGCTGGGCAAACAAACCTATCGGCATCTTTATTGTAATCAAATTTATCTTCATCTTTTCTGAACCCTTGTGTTATCGATGGATTTAGACGAGCTGCTACTTTAATATTTTGTTCACTGGTAATTTTAAGGTTTTCTTTTCCAGAATAAGCCCCGTCGCCAATAACGGTTTCTACATCAATTCCGTTTTCTTGGCTAATTTCTAAAAGTTTAGGCAATTCTGGTCCATCGCCTTTTTCTCCCGATGTTACTACAGCCGCAGTAATGATACGCTCTTCGGTCATAGCCAAATGGGTTTTGTATCCAAAGAAGGAACTCTCGGCAGATTTATGACCTGTTTTAGCATCGGTATCTTTCGATAAAGTTAAATTTTCTTGAGTGTCTTCTACGGTTTCTTTTAGCAGGTTTAATTTTTCTTTCACAGCAGGGATTGAACTTATAGACGGCTCATTTTCTATCCGTTTTTCTAACTCTTTGCAATAAGCCAGCTCCTTTTCTAAATCGTTGTCGGTATTCTTTTGAGGCATACGTTCTTTGAATTGGTCGTCAAAAGTGTATACTGTTTTTCGAAGTAGCTTTGAACGTTCTCGTAATATGTCTATGGCTAAAAATGGATTGGATCTTGATAAAGTATGGGTGGCATCAACGATAATAGACTTCGAACGGATGATGCCTTTTTCGATAGCGATGGTTACCGTTTTGGTTATCAATAGATTTAATAAGTCGGTATCTTTTAAACGTAGTTTTCTAAATTTTGTCAACGAACTAGGATTGATAACATCGTCTTCTGGAGTCATATCCAAAAAATATTTAAAGGACATATCGTAACGCTAACGTTCTACTACATCAACATCGGAAACCCTGTAAATTGTTTTAAGAAGTAAATACTTAAACATTCGAACAGGACTCTCTGCCATACGCCCATTATTGGTGCAGTATTTATTTAACAATTCATCGTAGATGAATGAAAAATCCATCAAATCGTTAATTTTTCTCAAAAGATTATTCTTTGGAATAATTAAATCATATAACGAAGAATGCTCGCTAAACGCTATTGTTTGTTGCTGTACTAACATCTGAAAACCCTTATAATTACAGCTAAATATACGAAAAAAGGAGCAGAAAAACTTCGTTCTCTACTCCTTTTTTTAATAGTTTATTCGAAAAAAGACTTTTTCAGCGCCCTCGCGAAAAACAAATGGATTTTTTTTAGGTCATTGAATTAGAATTAAGAATTGCTAAACTGTAAATTGCTTAAGTTTTTATACATCCCGTTTTCTAAAGCAATTAATTCCTGATGTGTTCCTTGTTCTGTAATTTTTCCTTTATCCAATACCAAAATTTGATCTGCACTTCGTATAGTAGAAAGACGGTGCGCAATAATGATACTTGTTCTTCCTTCCATTAAAATTCCTAACGCTTCCTGAACTAGTTTTTCGCTTTCGCTGTCTAATGAAGATGTGGCTTCATCCAGAATCAAAATACTTGGATTTTTCAGTAATGCTCTCGCAATTGCAATACGTTGTCTTTGTCCGCCGGAAAGTTTAATTCCTCTTTCTCCAACAACAGTCTCAAATTTTTCAGGAAATCCTTCAATGAAATTTAATGCATTGGCTTGTTTTGCTGCCAGAAGAATTTCTTTCTCAGTAGCATTCGGTTTTCCGTAGGCAATATTTTCTTTGATGGTTCCACCAAATAAAATCACATCTTGAGGCACAATACTCATATTACCGCGAAGATTTTCTAAATCATAATCGTAGATATTTTTCCCGTCTACTAATATTTCTCCGCTATCAATATTATAGAAACGTAATAACAAAGAAGCGATTGTTGATTTCCCAGTTCCACTTGGACCCACAATAGCTATTTTTTGACCATAATTAGCAGTGAAGCTAACATCTTTCAATACTTTAATTTCTTTTCTCGAATGATAACTGAAAGCTACATTCTTGAAAGTAACATTGCCTTTTATTTTATGGGCAGATGATGCATTTTGAATCGAATTAATTTTTTCAGGAGTTTCATCTAATAATTCAAAAACACGTTCGGTTGCACCAATTGCTTTTTGGATTTGAGCATAAAGTTCTGCGATTCCTCCAAAAGAAGCACCTACAAAAGTGGAATACAATACAAACGAAATTAGTTGTCCCACGCTCATTTCCCCGCTAATGCTCAAACGAACGCCAAACCAAACTACGGCAACAATAGCTCCAAAAAGACAAAAAATAATGAATGAAGCAAAGTATCCTCTATATTTTCCTCCTTTGATAGCTATTTTAACCACTTCTTTTATCTTGCCATTATAACGTGCAATTTCGTACCATTCATTGGCGAAAGCCTTTACAATACTAATTCCTTGCATGGTTTCTTCAACAATAACCTGACTTTCGGCTACTTTATCTTGAACATTTTTCGAATATTTTCTAATAAATCTTCCAAAAACAACTGCAGCAACAGCCACAAGCGGAACAACAGATAGCATTAGCAATGTTAATTTGATACTTTCATTCGCCAACAAAAGAACACCACCAATAATTAAAATGAATTGTCTTAAGAATTCAGCTATTGTAGACGTTAAGGTGTCTTGTATTTGCGTTATATCAGAACTGATTCGGCTGTTTAATTCACCTACACGTTTTTGTGAAAAGAATGACATTGGCAGCTTTACTAGATTACTATACAACGCTAATCTAAGATTAGCTAACGTATGTTCCGTAAAATTGACAAATAAAGACAATCTAAAAAAGGAAAAAATAGATTGGAAAAATAAAATAACAACTAATCCCAAGGCAATAAAATTAGCTTGTGAATTGTCTTTATTTTTTACACAATCGATAAGCATTCCCATTAATTTAGGGAAAGCTAACGCAGTTGCACCTGTTAGCAGTAAAAAAACTAAACCAACATAAAATTTCCAACGATGATTTCCTGCATATTGAAATATAAGAGTCGCTTTATGGAGTGAACTTGCAGTAATTTTTGATTTTGGTAAATCGTTTTCTTTGAATCGTGCCATTACATATTATTTATATCACAAATGTATGACTATAACGACTCATTACAAAAAAACAGTACTGTTTCATTAGATAATTAAAGTGCTATTACAGAGCATGAAAAGGATTTTTATCTAATTTTTATTTATTTTTTTGATAATTTACTTGTAAATACAATTTCTAAATGTATCTTTGCACACCTATAAGGGCGATTAGCTCAGCTGGTTCAGAGCACCTCGTTTACACCGAGGGGGTCGGGGGTTCGAACCCCTCATCGCCCACCATAAGAGACAAGTCAGAAATATTCTGATTTGTCTCTTTTTTATTTGAGTCTACTCCACTGTTAATCAGATTGAAATAACATTAAAAGCAAGCGAGCTCAAATTTCTAACTTTAGATTATCATGAAGAAACTCAAAAGTTAGATATCATAGTTTTCCTGAAAAACTACAATTTATATTGTGATACAAAGACTTTAGAACAAGCAAATTTCATCATCATGCATGACATTCTGGGAGAAAATTCCCTATTCCAAAACATCAATTTTGTACAGCTGGCACAAATGCCGGACAACAATGAGGAATTGATTCATTTATACGATTTACAATTGTATATTGATGAAATTAATTCCAAATTGTTAAAATTGACAAAAATTTAATTGTTAATTTTTAACAAATGTTTAATGACGGATTAATATCATTTGATTAACTTTGATGCAAATTATAGCATCAATGAATAAATTTCACGTTTTAGTAATTGTAATATTTGGTTTCTTACTGATGCCAAGTAGTGCTTTTGCGTGTGGGAATAATTCAGAAAAGCACTCTTGTAAAAAAGAAGTTTCGTCAAAATCCGACAAGGATGATTGTTGTAAAGACGATAGTCATTCAAAAAATAAAAACCACGAAGGTTGCGGTGGTAAATGCAATCATTCTAAATGTGCTTGTGCTTCTTCTAGCAACACATCTATTTCAATTAGTGAATGGAATATTAATAACAATATTTTTAATTTCTCTTCAGAAAAACAAAAATTTTATAATTACGAAACCTCCATTTCTTCAGGTTTCAATTCTTTATGGCTTATACCCAAAATAGGCTAAATTTTAAATTTGACAGCCATAGGTGTGTCAAATAAAAAGCAATTGTTGCTTTAAAATCATTTATTTTCTCAGTTAATTTCATTTTCAAAAGGGTGGCTTTGTTATGCTGTCATTTTGTTATTGTTTAACTAATTCAATTTAAAATTATTTACATTCAATGAACTCATTAAAAAAAATGATGATGGCAATAACTTTATTGTTATCCGTCATGGTATCCAATGCGCAAATCAAAAACGCTAAAACCGAAACCGTAAAAATATTCGGGAATTGCGCAATGTGCGAAACTACAATAGAAAAAGCAGGAAGTCTCAAAAAAATTGCCAAAGTAGATTGGAATAAAGATACCAAAATGGCTATACTTACTTATGATGCTAAAAAAACCAATCAAGACGAAATACTAAAACGTATTGCACTTGCAGGTTATGATAGCGAAAAATTTCTTGCTCCAGATGTTGCATATTCAAAACTTCCGGAATGTTGTCAATATGTTCGTGAAGCAAAAGTTGCTGTAAAAACAGAACCAAAAACCGAAGAATCAAAAAGTGAAATGTCTGGAATGGATATGACCAGTCATTCAACAACAGCTGAAAACCAAACAGTAAACCAACTAAAACCAGTTTTCGATAATTATTTTTTATTGAAAGATGCTTTGGTAAAAACTGATGCTAAAACAGCCTCAGAAAAATCAACAGCGTTATTATCTTCGATTACTGCTGTGAAAATGGAAACCTTAAAAATGGACGAGCATATGGTTTGGATGAAAGTTGTAAATGATTTAACAGCCGATGCAAAAAGTATTTCTGAAACACAGGATATTAAGAAGCAAAGAGAAACTTTCAAATCATTATCTAAAAATACTTATGAGTTAATAAAAGTTTCAAAACCATCAGAAACTATTTATTATCAATACTGTCCTATGCAAGATGCTAATTGGTTAAGCAAAGAAAATACCATTAAAAATCCATATTATGGTTCACAAATGTTGAGTTGTGGCAAGACAGTAGAAACAATTAAATAATAATCAAACATTAAAAAAATGAAAAATCTATTTTTTACCGCTTCAATAATTGGAGTTATGCTTTTATCATCTTGTAGTAAAGATGACAATATGAATATGGATACAACTTTAAACATAAACTATCCTGCTGCCTATGTGGTGAATGGAGAAGATGCTACGATTTCTGTAATCAAATTATCCACCAATGAAGTCACAGAAACAATAAACTTAATGGGAACTGGAACTGATATGATAATGTGGCCTCATCACATTTCTACACACTCAAATCATTTAGCCATTGGTGTTCCAGGTATGGACTTTTCAGCTGGACATTTAGGAGGAACAGCAGGAATGACAGGCAAATTATTGGTTATTGATGCAATGAATGGTACAACAGTAAAAAATATGAATTTACCATTGATGAACCATAACACAACATACTCACCAAACGGTATAGAAATTTGGGTACCTCAAATGGATATGAATGGTAAAGTATTGGTGTATAATGCTTCTACCTATGCATTAACAAACACAATTACTGTGGGTATGATGCCAGCCGAATTAACTTTTTCATCTGACGGAACAAAAGCCTATGTTGCTAATGGCGATGATGATACTATTTCTGTAATCAATGTGTCAACAAAAGCAGTTGTTGCAACAATTACAGTTGGTGACAATCCTGTTGGTGCTTGGACTGGTAGCGATGGTAAAATGTATGTTGATAATGAAGATGGACAATCTATTTCTGTTATAAATGTAGCTACAAATGCCGTTGACCAAACTATTGTTTTAGGATTTATGCCAGGTATTGCTTCCCATAACGGAGCAAAAAGCGAATTATGGGTTTCTGATCCAATGAATGGAAAAGTACATTATTGGACTTGGGATGCTGGTATGATGATGTGGATGCACAGCGGTGTTTTCAATACTGGAGCTGGTGCTCACGCAATTTCGTTCACTACCGACGGAAACACTGCTTATGTGACCAATCAAACAGCAAATACAGTTTCTGTTGTAAATGTTACCAATCATACCGTTACTAAAACAATCAGTGTTGGTAAAAAGCCAAATGGTGTTGTAATAAAAATGTAAAACATTCAACCTTAAAGTGGTAAGTCAAAGTTCTAAAACTTTCTAAAACTTTGTTATTGCGGACTTATTGACTTGTAATTTCAAGGTTTAAATTAAAATTCGACATAATTTTTAAAATAGGTTCTTAAATGTGGAAAAGAAAAAATAATTATAAATAATTAAAATAATAAAAAGATGAAAACAATAATTATCGTATTAAGTGCATTTTTTGCATTTAATTCAAGCGTAATAGCACAAAGAGCTACAAAAAAAGAAGATCCTAAAATAATTTACATTTGCCCTACACATCCCGACGAGATGAATCCAAGCTCTGGGAAATGTCCAAAATGTGGAATGGAATTGACAAAAATCACCGAAAAAATTGATACCCACGCTACAAAAGGAAGTCAACCTAAGAGTAAAACTGTAACGAAATATGTTTGTCCAATGGACGGCTCAACTTCTGATAAACCAGGAGAATGTTCTAAATGCGCAATGAAAATGGTAAAAACCACCGAAAAAATAGAGACCCACGCTCTAAAAGGAAGTCAACCTATGAGTAAAATTGCGACAAAATATGTCTGTCCTATGGACGGTTCAATCTCAGAAACCGAAGGAAAATGTTCTAAATGCGGAACAGGAATGGTAAAAATCACCGAAAAAATAGATACCCACGCTACAAAAGGCAGTCAACCTAAAAGTAAAATTGTGACAAAATATGTTTGTCCAATGGACGGCTCAACTTCTGACACTAAAGGGGAATGCCCTAAATGCGGAATGGAAATGACTGAAAAAGAGTCTAAAAAGTAAGAAGCTAATAATAAAAAATGTTCCCAATAGCAATAATAACAAATAACAATTTAAAAAAATAATAAAATGAAAAATTTAATTCTTTCAGCCATAGTGATGGCATTTGTACTAGTTTCTTGTAACCAAAAAAACAAAGAAGCTCAAACCAGTAATTCCGAAACGACCGAAACTGCTTCACAATTGTATGCGTGTTCTATGCACCCCGAAGTAACAGGGAAAAAAGGAGATAAATGTTCAAAATGTGGAATGGAATTAACCGAACCAGTTGTACAAAATGAAGCAGCTCATGATCATACTGATGGTAGTCATAGTCACGATGATGCAACAACAGTTGAAGTTAATAATGAAGCTACATCGGTTACCCAAACAACATTTTCTACAAATGAAATAATTTCGGATTATTTAAAACTAAAAAACTCACTCACAAAAGACGATACAAAAGGAGCAGCCAATGCGGGTAAAGCATTATATGCAACTTTCAATAAAGTCAATACCAATACTATAGATCCAAAATTGAAAACAGAATATATTGATATTGCTGATGATGCTAAAGAACACGCAGAACACATTGGTGATAATGGTGGGAAAATTGACCACCAAAGAGAACATTTTGCGATGTTGAGTAAAGATGTGAATGATTTGATAAAAATATTTGGAGCAAAACAAAAACTATATCAAGACTTTTGTCCTATGTATAATGAAGGAAAAGGGGCTATTTGGATCAGTGAAACCAAAGAAATAAAAAATCCTTACTACGGTTCGAAAATGCTTACTTGTGGTTCTATGAAAAAACAATTATAAAATGAAAAAAATCATCAAGAAAATACTAATAATTGGGTTTGTTATTTTTTTGTTGATGCAGTTATATCAACCTGCTCGTAATGAAAGTTATGAGCAGGAATTAACTGCAAATTTCACAAAAATGTACGATGTTCCTAAAAATGTTGAAACTATTTTGCAAACTTCTTGTTTTGACTGCCATAGTAACAATACCAATTATCCATTATATTCTTACATTCAGCCAGCACGGTTTTTTATGGAAGAACACATTAAAGATGGTAAGAAGGATTTGAACTTTAATGAGTTTGGAAAGTACTCCAAGCGAAAACAAGAAAACAAATTAGAAGCTATCATCAAACAAATAAAATCTGATGAAATGCCCTTAGCGTCCTACACGTTACTTCATAAAAATGCAATAGTAACACCTGCTCAAAAAGAGGAAGTAATCAATTGGATAAATAAAACAAAAGATAGTCTTTCATTAGAAAACTAAACATTATGGTAGAAAAATTAATATCATTTTCACTAAAAAATAGATTTGTTGTTCTTCTCGTCTCAGCTTGCTTATTCGCTTGGGGTATTTATAGCGTACAGCAAAACCCCATAGATGCCATTCCGGATTTGTCCGAGAATCAAGTTATTGTATTTACAGAATGGATGGGAAGAAGTCCACAGGTTATCGAAGCCCAAGTGACCTACCCTTTGGTTTCAAACCTGCAAGGAATACCAAAAGTTAAAAATATTCGTGGTGCATCAATGTTTGGGATGAGTTTCGTATATATCATTTTTGAAGATAATGTAGATGTGTATTGGGCAAGAACTCGAGTGTTGGAACGGTTGAATTATGCCCAACGATTATTGCCTCAAAATGTAGTGCCTACATTAGGACCAGATGGAACTGGAGTTGGTCATGTTTTTTGGTATCATTTAAAGGCTAACGGTATGGACTTGGGAGAACAAAGAGCTTTACAAGATTGGTACGTGAAATTTGCATTACAAACTGTTCCTGGTGTGGCTGAAGTAGCATCATTTGGTGGTTTTGAAAAACAGTACCAATTAGTGTTAGATCCCTTAAAAATGCAGTACTACAATGTGAGTATGATGGAAGTGATGAATGCAGTCAAAGCAAATAATAATGATGTTGGTGGTCGAAAATTTGAGATGAGTAATATGTCTTACATAGTAAGAGGTTTAGGGTACATAAAAAACATAAAAGATGTAGAAGACATTGCCATTAAAAATTATAATTCCGTTCCAGTAAAAGTAAAAGACATTGGTTCGATACAAATGGGTGGAGATTTACGCTTGGGAATTTTTGACGAAAATGGAACAGGTGAAGTTGTAGGAGGAATTGTAGTCATGCGATATGGTGAAAATGCAGATAAAGTTATAAAAGCAGTAAAAGAAAAAATGAAGGAACTTGAAAAAGGATTGCCTGAAGGCGTTACTTTTAAAACGTCTTATGACCGAAGTGAATTGATAGAAAAAGCAATCGCATCTGTTAAAGGTACTTTAATAGAAGAAATGATTGTTGTTTCAATTGTTATACTACTTTTTCTTTTTCATTGGAGAAGTGCTTTAATTATCTTAATACAATTACCTATATCCGTGGCTATTGGCTTTATTTTGCTTGAAGCATTTGGTATATCATCTAATATCATGTCATTAACGGGTATTGCATTAGCTATAGGTGTTGTCGTCGATGACGGAATTGTAATGGTGGAAAATGCGTATAGGACAATTTCGGAGAAACAGGAAGAAATGGAGAGTAATCAAAATAATTCGGAAATAAAATGAAAGATAAAATAAAAAATATATTCAAAAAAGAACATGACCCGTTATCTTCTGAAGAAAAGTTACAACTTATAGAAAACTCTTCAAAATTAGTTGGTCCAGGTGTCTTTTATTCAACACTCATTGTGATAGCTTCCTTTTTACCTGTATTTCTTCTCACGGGTATGGAAGGTAAATTATTCAGCCCATTGGCTTGGACAAAATCGTTTATACTTATAGTAGATGCTTTTTTAGCCATTACACTTACTCCAGTTCTAATTAGTTTTCTGCTTAAAGGTAAACTTCGTCCAGAAAACAAAAATCCAATTAATAAAAAACTGGAAAGTATATATACTCCTATTTTAATTTTTTGTTTAAAATGGAGGAAAACAGTATTAGGTATTAATGTAATTGCGCTCCTGATTGGCGTTTTAATGTTTACCCGTTTAGGGACAGAATTTATGCCTCCTTTAGATGAAGGTTCCGTGCTTTTTATGCCTGTAACATTACCAGACGTATCCAATTCTGAGGTAAAAAGAATTTTACAAGTGCAAGATAAATTGATAAAATCGATACCCGAAGTGGCACATGTTTTAGGGAAAGCCGGTAGAGCGAACACGGCGACAGATAATAGTCCAATAAGCATGATTGAAACTATTGTTTTACTAAAACCCCAAAACGAATGGAGAGAAGACAAAACGAAAGCCGATATTGTTAATGAAATAAATAATAAACTTCAAATTCCGGGAGTTACGAATGGTTTTACACAGCCCATCATTAATAGGATTAATATGCTTTCTACTGGTATTAGAACCGATGTAGGAATAAAAATTTACGGAGCAAGCTTAGACACTATCAATGTTTTATCTCAAAAAATAAAAAAAGCCCTCGAGGGTACTTCTGGCGTAAAAGATTTATATGCGGAACCGATTACTGGCGGAAAGTACATCGATATCGAAGCAAAAAGAGAGGCCATAGGCAGATACGGACTTACAATAGATGATATAAACAATGTGGTAGAAGCTTCTATTGGTGGAATGAAACTCACCACAACTATAGAAGGAAGACAACGATTTTCTGTAAATGCAAGATATGCACAAGAATATCGAAATAGTTTAGAAGCCTTAAAAAAACTGCAAGTGCAAACAATGAAGTTTGGTCCTATTCCGTTAGAAACGGTTGCTGATGTAAAAATAAGTGATGGTCCGCCAATGATAAATAGCGAAAATGCAATGCTTCGTGGCAGTGTATTGTTTAATGTACGAGAGCGTGATCTAGGAAGTACGGTAAAAGAAGCGCAAAAAAAATTGAATGCAATGATCGCTAAAATGCCAAAAGGCTATTATGTGGAGTGGAGCGGACAGTGGGAAAACCAAATCAGAGCCAAAAAAACATTGAGCATGATTTTACCTATAGTTGTCATCATTATTTTCCTTATTCTTTACTTCACCTATCATTCTATGAAAGAAGCGCTGATTACAATGATAACCGTACCGTTTGCTTTGATTGGAGGAATTTTTATGGTCTATTTTTATGGAATAAATTTATCCGTAGCCGTTGCAGTTGGTTTTATAGCATTGTTTGGAATGGCAATCGAAACCGCTATGTTAATGACTATTTATTTGAATGAAGCAATGAACAAAATGGCAGAAAAACACGGGAATAGTGCAGCAACAATTACAAAAGCTATTTTGAAACAGTATATTATTGATGGGTCTGCCAAAAGATTAAGACCAAAATTGATGACCGTTTCCGTTTCCTTATTTGGATTAATCCCTATTCTTTGGGCAACAGGAACTGGAGCCGATGTGATGCTGCCAATTACTGTTCCACTCATTGGGGGTACAATTACCTCAACAATTTATGTATTATTAGTAACTCCTATAGTTTTTGAGATGGTGAAACTTCGAGAATTAAAAACAAAAGGCAAAATAGAACTTATAGATGTTAAAGAATAAATATTATATCACAGTATGCTGTTTGATTTTAAGCACTACAAATTTAGTGGCTCAAACACTCTCGTTGGATAATGTGTTGAGTACAATCAAAACAAATAATCCACAACTAAAAATGTATGATGCTGATATTCAAAGTATGGATGCAGCTGCAAAGGGGGCAAAAAGTTGGATGGCTCCACAAGTTGAGACGGGTTTTTTTATGACACCTTACAATACCAAAATGTGGAAAGCAGATGAAATGTCTCCAGGTATGGGATCTTACATGGTTGGTGTTACACAAATGATTCCGAATGCTAGAAAACTTAAGTCTGATTTCAATTACATGAATGCAATGTCATCTGTTGAAAAAGAAAATAAAGGTTATACGATTAATCAATTAAAGGCACTGGCAAAAACGAATTATTACCAATGGCTGGTATTAAATAAAAAAATGCAACTTGCGGATGATAATTTATTGCTCTTAGACTATATGATAAAAAGTATGGAAATACGCTATCAGTATAATATGGATAAATTGCCAACCTATTACAAAGCAAAATCGCAATACGGTGCATTACAAAGTATGATTGTAATGTTACAAAACGATATTTCCCAGAAGCGAATTATGCTAAATACCTTGATGGCTAGAGATAAAAATACTTTGTTTGAAATAGATGAAACCTATAAATTAAATGATTTTGATTCAATAAAAGCGGATACAATCTCACTTTCCCAAAACCGAAGTGATGTTAAAGCTATTGAAAAAACAATGGTATTAAATCAATTGAAAATTGAAGCCGAAAAAGCAAAATTATTGCCAGAATTTGGTGTCAAATATGACCATATGTTTGCCTTTGGAGAACAGCCAAAACAATTCTCTTTAATGGGAATGATTACTATTCCAATGCCTTGGTCAACAAAAATGAATAAAGCCAATATCAATAGTTTTAAAATCAAGAATGAAAGTCTCAACTGGCAAAAGCAAATGATTTTGAATGAAGCAGCAGGAATGATTTCGGGTATGAATACAGAACTGATAAACCTAAAAAAACAATATGATATTGCCGAAAAAAACATCATTCCTGCCTTGCGCAAAAATTATGATACTGCAATATTGGCTTGGCAGAATAATACTGGAGATTTATTTGTAGTATTAGATGCTTGGGAAGCGTTAAATATGGCACAAATTGATGCTCTGGATAAATTGCAAAATATTTTAAGTACACAAGTAGAAATTGAAAAACAACTAGAAATCAAATAATTATGAATAAATATTTAAAATATAGTTTAATTTTAATCGTAATTTCTAGTATAGGATTTGCTGTCTATTTCTTTGTCATAAAAGCAGGGAATCATTCGGAGAATTCACATCAAACAGAAGTTTATACCTGTTCTATGCATCCCGAAATTATTAGAGATAAACCCGGAAACTGTCCTATTTGCGGAATGACTTTGGTGAAAAAAATAACAGAAAGCCAAGCTGAGGAAGACAATTCTATTGACAATCTTTTGAAACCTACTGATAATTTTATCGTCGGGAATTATCAAACTACAACAGCTAAAGACACGACATTAAGCAGTGAGATAAACTTACCTGGAATAGTGTCTTACGATTCAAATTCATCAGTAAATATTGCTGCTCGAATAAGTGGAAGAATAGAAAAAATGTATGTCAATTATAAGTACCAAAAAGTAGCTAAAGGACAGAAATTATTTGATTTATACAGCCCTGAATTATTAACAGAACAGCAAAATTTTATTTATTTAGTTTCTAATGATTCCGATAATACATCAATTATTAAAGCCTCAAAGCAAAAATTATTGCTTTATGGAATGACTAAAAATCAGATAAATTCATTGTCTTCTTCCAAAAAAGTAAATCCTCAAGTTTCAATTTACAGTCCAGCTTCTGGAATTATTGATGGAACAGAAAAAATGGATAATACAACCAATTCGTCGATGCAAAGTGCAAGTAACAATACCGAAATATTAAATATAAAGGAAGGTAACTATATAAAAAAGGGAGAAGTAGTTTTTAAATTAGTAAATACAGATAAAGTATGGGGTATCTTTAATGTTAGTCAAGGTTACAATAGTCTAATCAAAACCAATCAATCTATCAAAATTGCTACAGAATTAGACAAAAATGAATTCATGGATGCACAAATAAATTTTATTGAAACTCAATTTAATCCAGCAGATAAATCCAATAGAATTAGGGTATACCTAAACAACAATAAACTGAAATTCCCCATAGGTCTGCGATTACAAGGAATTGTGAAAACAAATTCAATACAAGGTGTTTGGTTGCAAAAACAAGCATTGGTGAGTATTGGCAACAAGAAAATAGTTTTTATAAAAAGGAGTAATGGCTTTAAAGCAACTGCAATAAAAACAGGAATTGAAATAGATGATTTTATTCAAATTATCAGTGGAATTTCCGTTGAAGATACCCTTGCAAAAAATGCACAATATTTAATTGATAGCGAAAGCTTTATTAAAACCGAGTAATTATGAAAAAGATAAAAACAATAGGCTTACTATCAATACTACTTACAGTATTTATAGCTTGCAATACTAAAAACAAAGAAGACCATAGCAAACATAAAAACAAAGAAACTATTTTTTACACTTGTTCTATGGATCCTCAAGTAAAGGAAGATAAGCCCGGGAAATGTCCCATTTGTCATATGGAGTTAACTCCAATAAAAAGTGACGACACAGCTGCAAATGAGATAAGCTTGAGTAAACAGCAGCTACAATTGGGGAACATCACCACGCAAACTGTTGCAACAACTCAAAGCAGTTTAGAGCAAAATTATACAGGGGTTTTAACAATTAATCAAGAAAAAATTAACACCATTTCTGCTAGAGCAATGGGGCGAATTGAAAAGTTATACTTCAAAACGGTTGGAGATTATGTTGCTAAAAACGAACCAGTATATCAATTGTATAGTGAAGATATTGCCATAGCCAAACAAGATTACTTCACAGCATACAAACAACTTACCATGCCAGGTGATTTTGGAAAAAATGCACGTACTATGCTCATTGCTGCCAAACAAAAACTATTATTCTTTGGTTTATCCAATGCCCAAATTGAAACTATAAAATCGAGTAAAGAAATTTCTCCGTACACTATTTTCTATAGTAATAGCAGTGGAACTATCTCGGAGATAATAGCAACAGAAGGCAGTTATGCAATGGAGGGTGCCGGTATAATTAAATTGACAGATTTAAATAGTCTCTGGCTTGAAACACAAGTAAACGTAAACTATGCGAAAAGCGTGCACCTTGGGCAAAACGCCAAAGTTTCATTTATAGATTTTCCAGAAAAAACTGTAAACGCAAGAATTTTATTCATTAATCCGGAAATAAATCCAGATACTAGACTGCTTTTAATTCGAATGGAAGTGTCCAATCAAAACTTGCTGTTGAAACCCGGAATGCAGGCCATTGCAAAATTGACACAATCCAATATAAAAGGAGTATTCATCCCTACTGATGCTGTTATCAGAGAAGAAAATGCTTCTTATATATGGATTGAGAAAAGACCGGGAGTATTTGAAAGCCTAATGGTGGAAACAGGAGTGGAAACCAATGGGATGATTGAAATTAAATCGGAAATAGACAGCGCAAAAAAAGTGGTGATTACTGGAGCGTATGCCATAAATAGTGAATACAAATTCCGCAAAGGAAGTGATCCTATGGAGGGAATGAAAATGTGATATTAGGTGTCAATGATTATGAAAATATTAAATTGAAAGCAAATTTATACATAAAGTAAAAATGAATAACCTAACGCAGATAATACAACAATACAAAACCGATACAGAAAGCGTTTACAACACATGGTTTGTAGATAATGACCAACGATTAAAAGCCTTTCGAACCATTCGTAGAGGTGTTTTGCAAGTGATTGACGACATAAAAAGCAAAACTTTTCCGAACGATTTCAAGGGCAGTAGTTTAGAGTTTGTATTGAGTTGTATTGCAGAACAAAAACAAATATTTGTTGGAGTTGCACATCCTTTTTATTGGAAACCAAAATTAAGAATTCCAGATATTTACGAAAATCAAAATAATAAAATCGCTTTTGGGCAATTTCTCGAAAACTGTATAAACGCAAAAACCGAGGAGCAAGTTATAAAAGAGATTGTAAAATTAGATGAATTAAAAATAAAAGGTTTAGGTCCAGCAGTGGCCAGTATTTTATATTTTTTACATCCTACTTGGTTTCCACCATTCAATACAGCTATTCTCAACGGATTTAATTTTTTATTCAAAGACAAAAAGAAGTTAGGAAGTTGGACAGAATATTTAAAAATTAGAGAGACATTAATAGAAACCAACAGCAAACATAAATCTGAATTATCAAATGATTTAGGAGCGATTGCAGGTTTGTGTTTTGAAATTGGAACCCAAAAAATGCTAATTGGTAACGATGAATATTTAAGCGAAGTAGAACGTACAAAGTTTGAAAAGAACATACTAAAACGACAAAAAGAAATTCAGGAAGAAAAATTAGCAGAAAATCTTCATAACGAAATGCAATACCACTTACTTAAAATTGGAGTTTCATTGGGTTATGATGTTACACCAGCCAGTAATGACAAGAGCAAAGCATTCAATGGTCAAAGTTTTTCGTTTATATCAATTAGTAAATTTCCAGAATTACCAACGGACAAAGACACCCAAAACACAATCAAACTCATCGATGTGCTTTGGTTTCAAAAAGGAACAAGTAAAATCATTGGAGCATTTGAAGTAGAAAAAAGCACGAGTATTTATTCTGGAATTTTAAGACTTTCCGACTTGTATTTTAGTATTTCCAATGGCGAAGAGGTATTTTATATCATCATTCCGGACAGTCGCGAAAAAGATGTGATTCTTCAGCTAAATAGACCAGTCATAAAAAATTCGAAAATGAATATCAAATACATTCTGTTTTCAGAATTGCGAAGTCAATGTGATGCGATTTGCAAATTTGGCTCAGACTATTCAATAATGGAAAAAATTGCAAAATCAATTTAAAAATGAAACTGAAAAATAACATCGACAAATTAGGTACAGGCGGTCTGTTCTTTACAGCAATATTTTCGCCTTGTTGTTTTCCTCTTTTTGCATTCGGAGCATCAACATTTGGATTGGGTAGTTTTGAGTTGTTTGGAGGGTGTACAATGTGGATATTTCTGGTAATGGTTTTAATTTCTATTGTAGGATTAATCATTTCTTATCGTAAACATCGTAGTGTTTATCCTTTATTGATAGCGGCACCATCGGTTTTATTAATTTATTACGGATACTATTTTAACAGCAACCCTTATTTTATTTATATAGGTATGTTTGGATTATTGATAGCAACTGGAGTAAATTATTATAGAAATAAATTGTACAATACTTGTAACACTTGTTTAATCTACAACGGTAAGGAAGTGGAACTAAAATCAACTTTGACTTGTCCCAATTGTGGACATAAAAAAGACGAAATAATGCCTACAGATGCTTGTCAATTCTTTTATGAATGTGAAAACTGCAAAACAATATTAAAACCAAAACAAGGTGAATGTTGTGTTTATTGTAGTTATGGAACTGTAAAATGTCCGTCAATACAGGCGGGTGAAAGTTGTTGTTAAAATTTTTAAAAAGTAAAAATGAAATCATCAAAAAAAATGTTCGCAAAAGTTCTTTTATTACTATTATCAACAACAACAAGTATGTTTGCCCAAGACAAAGACTCAGATGCTGTAAAAGCTGTGCTAAACCAATACAATACTGCTGTTGAAAAATTAGATATTACTGGTACAGAAAAGTTATTTACTTCCGATTCTAAATTATATGAATCAGGTGGTAATGAAGGTAGCTATGCTCACTATTTAGAACATCACCTTGCGCCCGAAATGAAAGAATTTAAATCGTTCACTTTCAGCGATTATAAAGTTGATGTTAACGTAAGTGACGAATATGCATTTTCGCCCGAAACGTATAATTATACAGTTGTAGTAGCTAAAGACAATAAAGAATTTAAACGAAAAGGAATAGCTACAAGTGTTTTAAAGAAAGTAAACGGTGAATGGAAAATCATGATTAGTCATAATTCTTCAAGAAAATAGCAATATTGCTTAGATTGGACTAATATAAGGTAACAAGAATAATGATTAAAAAATTTCTAACATACTGCTCCAAAAAGAAACGCATAGTATGCCCTGATATTTTTATTGGAACAGGAACGGTTGTCCTGTTGTTAGCCATAACCTTGCTTTTTGCTTTAGCTATTTGGTGGCTTAATCATAATCCATTACTTGAGGATTTCTGGAAAGATTTCCCAGTAGATCATAAAACAGTTGGAATGCTTAGCGAAAAAATTGAAATGAACAAACCGGTGCGTCATCCAGTTAGTGTATTTAGTGGAATAATTTATTTAATAGTGGCAATCATTATTTTTAAAGAAAGTCAGAAAGAATTGAAGAATAGTGGCACATACAACCAAAATAATAAGAATCTGATTCATAAAATATTTTTTATCTTCATCCTGTTATATGTTTTTTTTGCCAGCACATTTTATCATGCTTCGCTTATAAAACCGGCTCTTAAAATTGATTACTCAGCTGTATATTTTTTTTCGCTTTTTCCTGTAATGTATTTTTCCTATCGGTGGTTGCTTTCTATCAATTGGAAACAGTCACGCATCTCAAAAAAGGAAATAACTGTTGTAGTTTATTTAATTTACATCACTGTCTGCCTTTTGCTCTCCTTTTTTACCCCAAGGGGTAAGGAACAAATAGTATCCTTTGTATGCATTCTGATTTTTTTTGCATTTGCTATTACAACTATCTTAGCTAGCCACAAGAAAATGAACCTCAATTACCTGGTTCTAAGCGTTATTTTTACTATGATTGCCCTTGTTTGGTTCAAGTTCGATAAACATACGATTCTGTTTAATCCAAACAGTTATTTTCAAGCACATAGTTTGTGGAATTTATTTATAGGATTGTCAGGATTTTATTTTTACGTGTTTATCCGTACTGATGAACATTGACCGGAAGAAATAAATGAATTAATAATTGGAATAAAAAAAAGTAAAAACATTAAAAAAAATAGTTATTTGGATTTCAAACATTTTAAAATCCAAATCAACGTACAAAAAATCATGTAGCAAGGCAATCATACTGTTTATGCTCTTGTCTAATGGTGCATTTGCACAAAAAACTGTCCGTTACTACCTTTATGTAAAAGGGACAATTATAAATTAATCAGGTAAAAGCAAACTGAAACCCGGGCAACAGCGGAACCGAAGGAAAACTAAAATAATAAAAAAAGAAAATCAATTTAAAATCAAAAACCATGAAAAAAATAATTCTAATACACCTCTTTATTTTACAAGCTTTAATAATTTCGGCACAAGAAAAAGTTCAAATAAAACTAACTTCTGCAAGTCCATCCGCATCATTTGAACAAGAATTGGGTAGCACAATAATCAAAGTTTCTTACAGCAGGCCACTAGCAAGAGGCAGAAAAATATTTGGTGAATTAGTCCCTTTTGAAAAGCTCTGGCGAACTGGCGCTAGTGATTGTACTTCAATAACTACCAATGAAGATATTGTGTTTGGAAATACTACTTTAAAAATGGGTAGTTACTCAATATTGACAATACCTTCAAAAAAGGAGTGGACAATAATTGTAAATACAGATACAACATTACACGGCGAAACTGGATATGATGCTAAAAAAGATGTTTTTCGTTTTACAGTTCCAGCAGAAAGCATACCAAGTTTTTATGAAACATTTACAATCGAAATGAATGACATTAACAGCAAAGGGGAGGGATTTCTAAAAATAATATGGGAAAATTCGATGGTGAAAATTCCATTAAAAAGTAAAGCAGACGAAAATATTTTAGCAGTAATAGACAAACATATCATTAAAGAAAAAAATCAAGATGCTAATTTATTTTTTCAAGCAGCAAATTATTATTACAGTACAAACAGAGATTACAAACAAGTAATAGTTTGGCTTTTAGAAGCCGAAAAATTAGATCCAGAAAATTTTTACTATCCTAATTTAAGACAAAAAATAGCAACGGAACTAAAAGACTATCCAAGTGCAATTGAAGCAGGTAAAAAAGCTCTATCAATTGCAGAATTAAAAAAAATGAAAAGTGTAGAATCACTTAAAAAACAAATTTTAGCGTTGGAATTACTATTGAAAAAATAAATTCAATTAATTTTTAAATCAAAAAATTATGGAAATGAAACACACAACAGAAGAGCATTCATAAGAATTAAGTTTGACTATGTACAAGAAATTAGCGATTATGATAGTGGTATCATTTATAGCTATGTACATACTAATGTATTCAATGGTAGATGTTTTTGCCAATGTAATACCCAATATAAACCAATTTTACATGGCTGGACTGATGACCATGCCGATGCTCATAATTGAACTTCTAGTAATGGGTAGCATGTACGGAAATAAGAAATTAAATATTTCACTGGTTGTCACTGGTTTTATTGCTTTGATTCTATTTTTTGCAGGCATTAGGCAACAGGCAGCGGTTGGAGATAGAGAATTTTTATAATCAATGATGCCGCACCATGCCGCAGCAATATTAATGGGAAAAGAGGCATCGGTAACCGACCCTGAAATAAAGGAATTAATTAAAAATATTATTACCAGCCAGCAAGCGGAGATTGACCAAATGAAAGCAAAGCTTAAAGAATTAAATAAAATTATTATTAGAATTAGTAAATCAATTTAAAATCAAAAAAATGAAAAGAATAATAGTATTAACATTCATTCTCGCTATTTATTCCTTTGCACAAGCACAGGATATGAAAGGTATGGATATGTCAAAAAAAGAAAAGGCGCAAAAGGTGCAGCCCACAACATACACCTGTCCAATGCACCCCGAAATTCACGCTGACAAACCGGGAAAATGCCCTAAATGCGGAATGACGTTGATAAAGGAAAAAGCGAAAACGGTTAAAAAAATGGTGGTGAAGAAGCATGATGAAATGCAAATGCCCATGAAAAAGGCTTCTAAAAAGAAGGAAGACATGGACAATATGAAAACGGATACTAATGATACACATCAAAATCATAATATGGGTAATATGGATATGCCAAAAGCAAATCTAGAACCCATAAAAACAATTGTAAATAATACACCGCCAAGAATAGTTAGATATGATTTATATGTACGAGATACAATTGTAAATTTTTCAGGTAAACCTAAAAGAGCCATTGCCGTAAACGGACAAATACCTATGCCTACATTAACATTTACGGAAGGCGACATTGCTGAAATATATGTACATAATGAGCTAGACGAAGAAACATCCTTGCATTGGCACGGACTAATGCTACCCAATCGATACGATGGAGTGCCCAATCTTACGCAAATGCCTATAAAGCCACATACTACGTATTTGTATACCTTCCCAATTATTCAACACGGTACGCACTGGTACCATAGCCATACCGGTCTGCAGGAACAAATTGGTATGTATGGTTCTTTCGTTATGAATAAAAAAGCAGATGATCCAACTTTTAGAAAAGGTATTGATGATTTGCCAACCGTTCCATTAGTTTTAAGTGAATGGACAGATATGAACCCTGAAAACGTTCACCGAATGTTGCATAATGCTTCCGATTGGTTTGCCATTAAAAAAGGAACAACCCAAAGTTATGCGGAAGCCATAAGAAGCGGCTATTTTAAAACCAAACTCAAAAACGAATGGAAAAGAATGAATGCAATGGATGTGAGTGATGTCTTTTACGATAAATTCTTAATAAACGGAAAAAACGAAAGCCAACTTACACAATTTAAAGCAGGCGATAAAGTCCGTTTACGAATTGCAAACGGTGGCGCATCAACCAATTTCTGGTTGACATATGCTGGTGGCAAAATTACCGTTGTGGCAAACGATGGAAACGACGTAGAACCAGTTGAAGTAGACAGGCTGCTAATTGCTGTTTCTGAAACTTACGATGTTGTGGTCACTATACCAGCGGACAAAACTGCATATGAATTTCTTGCCACACCAGAAGACCGCACAAAATCAGCGTCCTTGTATTTAGGTAATGGTATCAAGCAATTAACAGCTCCTCTACCCAAATTAAAATATTTTGAAGGAATGAAGATGATGAACGGGATGATGAAAATGAATGGAGATTTAGATGATATGGGAATGCAGATGAGCCTCAACCAAATGGATATGAATGTAGTTATGTATCCGGAAATAACAGGTGAGCTAAAGAAAAAAGGCGACGATAAAATGCCAGATATGAATATGGAGGGAGATAAAATGAATGGAATGGAGATGAATAAAGAGGAGATGAAAGATAAGGATATAGGCAAGGAGAAAAAAGATGCGATGAATATGGGCGACCATAAAATGCACGGCATGGACAATCAATATGATTCCAATGCACTTTCTGATATTGTTACATTAAATTATGCCATGCTAAAATCGCCAACAAAAACCAATCTTCCGAAAGACGTACCCGTAAAAGAGTTAAAGTTTGAACTGACAGGAAATATGAATCGTTATGTTTGGAGTTTAGACAACAAAGTAGTTTCAGAAGCCGATAAAATTTTAATAAAAAAAGGCGAAAATGTGCGTATCGTTATACACAACAATTCTATGATGCGACACCCAATGCATTTGCACGGACATGATTTTAGAGTAATCAACGGACAAGGTGATTACGCACCACTAAAAAACATCATTGATATAATGCCAATGGAAACCGATACTTTAGAATTCAATGCAAATGCAAGTGGCGATTGGTTTTTCCATTGCCATATTCTGTACCACATGATGAGCGGAATGGGAAGAGTTTTCTCTTATGAAAATCAAACACCAAATCCCGAAATACCAAACCCTAAATTGGCACAACGCAAATTATTTGCAGACGACAGAGAGTTCCATTTTATGGCTGAAAATGATTTTGCCACAAACGGAAACGATGGAGAAGCGATGTATCAAAGTACGCGTTGGAGTATTGGCACAGAATGGCGTTTGGGTTACAAAACTATGCACGGCTACGAAACCGAAACTCATATTGGGCGATATATCGGCAAAATGCAATGGATCATGCCTTTTGTAGGTTTTGATTGGAGATATAGAAAAAAGGGAATAGACGAGCAAGAAAGAAATCTATTTGGGCAAACAAATACCAAAGACAAAAGAGCTGTTTTTAGTGCAGGGGTTAATTATACTTTGCCAATGCTTATAATGGCACAAGTCGAAGTATTCACCGATGGAAATGTACGTTTACAGTTTGAACGAAAAGATATTCCAGTTTCTAAAAGACTACGAATGAGTTTAATGTGGAATACCGACAAAGAATATTTGGCTAGTTTAAAATACATTGTCAAAAGAAACTTTGGAATAACTACGCACTATGATAGTGATATGGAATTTGGTTTTGGTGCTACTTTGAATTATTAAAAAACTCAAATTTAAAATTTGTAAAAAAGAGGCTATTTCACGAATTGTGAGACAGCCTCTTTTTCTGTTTTTTGTTCGGACTCCTATCGGAGACTATGTCTCGAATATTCAATTCTCAAGGACTTGTTTTAGTTTTGAGACAGCCTCTTTTTTTGTAGTTATAATTTCTTAAATTACGCTATATATACTTAGTAATGTGCAAATTAAGCAACTATTTTTATAAAATTACGTCGCCTTTTACAGGTTAAAAAGCTACCTTTATACTGCGCAAATTCATTCACAATTGAAATTTAATAAGATGAGTCATCGAAAAATTAAAAGTTGTAACGAAGCATGTCAGAATGTGCAGTGAAGTTTTTGCATTTTTTTTTAGCTCCGTCATCTTATAAGCACAAGGAATCAAAAGCAAATGACAAAAATAGTAGCTGTATCATCCGCGGAATCCAAGATTAGTATTTTTAGATGGCTTTTATTCACCGTACTGCTAATTGCAATTCTTATCGAATATCTATAACACTATTTAAAGCATTCAAAAAAAACCAACAATAAAAACAAATCACGATGACAACAATTATCATTTTAACAGAATTACTACAGGCAAACCAGAATAATTATAGCTGGATAGTATTCGCAATTATTCTAGCTGCTTGCTGTGTTTTGCCTATGATGAGGATGAGACACAGAAAAAATAATCAGGGAAAACCGGACACCTACACCTGCCCAATGCATCCAGAAGTTACTTCGGATAAACCCGGAAAATGTCCTAAATGCGGAATGAATTTAGTGGAGGAAAAACAATGAAAATTCTACTAGCAACTGATGGTTCAAAATATAGTAAAACAGCAATTAATGAAGTTGCCAACAAACCATTTCCGCCCAAAACCGAAGTGTGCATTCTTGCCGCTTATGAAATTACACCCATTGTAAACACCTTAGAGCCAATGGGTGTTTCTCACGAATATTATGCACAATTTGATGAAAACGCATTTAAAAATGCAGAAAAAAACGCAAAAAGTGCAGCCGAAATTCTTGAAAATAAAAATCCAAATCTGTTAGTAACCACAAAAGTAGTTGAAGGTTCACCAAAAAGCGTAATACTTGACGAAGCCTAAAATTTTAGAGCCGATTTGATAATAGTCGGTTCACACGGATATGGAGCCATCGAGCGTTTTATTTTGGGTTCAGTTGCGCATTCAGTTGCGTTACATGCAAAATGTTCTGTAGAAATTGTTCGTAAATAAAAAACTTAACCCAACTTGCAGGATTGAACGGCAATAAACGTTAATTATTTGTTAAACAAGTCCTTTTTTCAATAGTCTGTGTAAGTTTTTTACCTTTAAAATTGTGTTTTATATATTCGAAACAGCTGTTTTTTAATCAAATTCCGTTTTGTAGTCCCCAGCAAATCTTGTCTTTAATGGGAATATTTACGATTTTTACTAAATGTATTTCAAATCATAGCTGTCCGAACATTTTCTAAAAACCAAATTTTTAATCACTAACTAACTGTTATTCATTTATTTAATTTTAAAAAAAGGCAGTTTTTGGCTCTGAATTATTTTTTTTACTTCTAAATTTCATTGTTTGCTGACAAGGATTAGGCATATCTTTATTCTTTTGCCTTCCCTTCTTGACTGTGTCAGTTATTCCATTTACAATATAATCTAATCCCCGATACTGTATTAGGCATATTCTAATCAAAGTTACAAAGTGTCCGAATTTGTGTTTTACCGTACTAATTGTTCTGCGTATCAATTCAAGTATAAAATAGGTAATGAGTCCAATGAATATTTGAGATTTGCAGGCATTCTGGCTTGTTCCAAGAAAGGTTTTTATCTGTAAATTTTGTTTTATAAGCTTGAAAAAGGTTTCGATAAGCCATCTTCTTCTGTACAATTCTGCAATGGTAGCGGCAGACCACATCATATTGTTTGTTATCAATTCTACTGTCCGATTGTCTTCTTCGATATAAACAGCTACTCGCCTCATCAAAACATCCTTCATTCCTGCTGCCTCGGCAGACACACTTGTGAACTTTATAATCTCGTCTTTTAGAATATGCTGGTCTTTATCTTTAGGCAATACCATTTCAATAATTGATTCATAAACGATATTTGACTTGATACGAGTTACGAGATGGTTTTTGTCATCAATTCTTGTTCGGAAGAGTTTAAAATCAAAATATCCTCTGTCGTCAACCACTATTGTATCTTTCTCATATCGAAAATTATCACATCCTCTTCGATCGCTTACTTTGGCTTCTGTTATATTTATCATATCAGGAACCATAGTAGCTTCATCTAAACTCACATGAGTCTTAATTCCGCCTTTAGCTGTCCGAAAGTTTGCCCAGTCAAACAAACTCAAACACACACTCATTGTCGTGGCATCGATTATCTTTATATTCTTACCTTTAATTTCTTGAATCACCTTGTACTCTGGCCGTTTAGAATAGGTTCCTTTGTAGTAATCCATAAGGCCTGAGTACAAATTTTCAAAAACTTTATAATCTCGTTTTGCATTACCATCACTCATTGTGCTGCGAGCTGGGCTTTGTTCTAGCCCTAAATCGGTGATGAATTCAGGGGTATTACCTAATCCAATACATATCTCCCGTAAAGACAAACACTTGTTTAACTGTCCGAACATCATCGAGACCAACTGATCTTTGGTTTTGTACTTTGAACAATGTTTGTCTGATAAATTCTTGTCAATAACAGTGATCAATAAGTGATTGGGGATTAAATTTAGTATTTGACCAAATAATGGTGTTTCTGATTTTTTTCCTATTTTTGTCGAAAGGGTCATATTTTATTTTTTTGAAATTCGCATTCCAAAATTAGGAAATATCGACCCTTTTTTATATCTTATTCGTTCGGACAGCTATGATTTCAAATCTACTTTTCGTCGAAATCCTGAAACAGGAAAAATGGAATCCTACTATCGATTGGTAGAAAGTTTTCGTGATCAAAACGACATTGTTAGAAACAGAACCATCGTAACTGCCGGATTTATCGATCATTTATCGGCTGAGGAATTGAATTATATCCAGAAAAAATTAACGGAAAAATTGAATGGAAAAAATAGCTTGTTTGAAGATGATTTACAAGAACATCTTTGGGAGTATATTGATGAACTGTATTTCAAAATACTCAAATCAAACAAAATAGATAATTCTCATTCTTCCAAAAAAGACATGCACAATGTAGATTTGAACTCTCTAAAACATACTGAAGCACGTGAACTTGGAGGTGAGTGGATGAGTTTGCAAACATTGAAGCAATTGAAAATTGACCAATTTTTATTGGATAAAAAATGGTCCGAAGAACAGATTCAATTGGCACTTACTCAAATCATAAGCAGAGCCGTTTATCCTGCGAGCGAAAACAGAACCAGTAAATGGATAAAAGAAAATTCGGCCATTTGTGAATTAACCGCTTATCCAATCAAAAAAATAACAAAGGATAAATTATATCAATCTGCCTTGAATTTGTATCAAGTTAAAGATGAGATGGAAAAATATTTGTCTCAAAAGACCAATGAATTATTTGATATTGAAGATAAATTTTATTTGTACGACCTAACCAACACCTATTTTGAAGGTCAGAAAAAGAACAGTGATTTAGCTCAATACGGGCGTAGTAAGGAAAAGCGAACCGATGCCAAACTAGTTGTTTTGGCAGCTGTCGTAAATCTAGAAGGCTTTTTGAAATATTCCAATATCTACCAGGGGAATATGGCCGATTGCAAGACCTTGTCCGATATGATTGATAGCCTTCGAGAGGCAACGAGTGAGACCACAAAAAAAGCTTTAATCATTATGGATGCTGGTATTGCCACTGATGAAAACCTGAAATTGGTAACAGAAAAAGGATATGATTATTTATGTGTAAGCCGTACTAAACCAAAAAAATATACCTTAAAAAATGAAATTCCTACAATAGTTTATGATAAAAAAAATCAGAAAATAGAGTTGAATGAAATTGAAGATAAAGAACAAAATCAGTGTGTTTTCAAGGTGAAAAGCGACATGAAAGCGATGAAAGAACGTTCGATGAATCGCAAATTTAAAACACTTTATGAAGACACATTAACCAAACTCGCCAATGGATTAGCCAAAAAATCGGGGATAAAAAAGCAAGAAATCATAAATCAAAAAATAGGGAGATTACAACAAAAATATCCCTCGATAGCCAAACATTACCAAATCGATTTATTGGCTGACCAAAAAACAGGCAAGGTAATTTCTATGAAATGGGAAGTTAAAGAAAGCCAAGTAAATCAAGAAAAAGAACAAGGCGTATATTTTATAAAAACATCGCTAAAAGAACGGGATGAGCAAACTGTTTGGAGGATATACAATTGCATACGAGAAATTGAAAGCACTTTTAGAACCTTAAAAACAGACTTGGATTTACGACCTATTTACCATCAAAACGATGAGTCAACAATGGCACATTTAAACCTGGGGTTGTTAGCCTATTGGATTGTAAATACGATTAGATATCAGCTAAAAGCAAAAAAAATAAATCATGATTGGCAAGAAATAATAAGAATTGCAAATACCCAAAAGTTAGTTACAACGGAAATAAAAGATGTACTTGAAAATACAATCGAAATAAAAAAATGTTCAGAGCCAAGCCAAAAACTAAGGGAAATTTATTTAGCCCTAAACTATAAAAAACAACCCTTTACCAAGAAAAAATTTGTAGTCCCCAAATCTGAACTTCTCAAACAAGAATCTCGTTTTCAACAATGGTTCACACGCTAAACCCTGCAAGTTGGGTTAAGAACCAATTAGAAAACAATCAAAACCAACAAATTGGTATGCAGTTGAACGTTCCAGTTTTCAATGGCTTTAGAAATAATAAAAAAATCAGTGCATCGAAAATAGAAAGTGATAAGGTAAAACTGGTCTTTGAACAAGAAAAACAACAATTAGACAAACAAATCGTATTGGAAGAACAAAACAAAAAAAATTATTTGCAACTTCAGAATAAATTGATAGAAAAACTAAGGTATGCCAAAGCATCACTAACTACTACGCAAGCAAAATTTAAAAGCGGAAAAGTAGAAGCGATTTTATATTCTACAGTGAAAAACCAATTACTGACGGCTGAGTATGAAGTGTTGAAAAATAATCTTCAACTGCAATATGTTAACCTGAAAATAAATCTGTTGAAAAATAATATTTTATAAAAATGAAATCAAGAATTTAAAGTATTTACAATTCTTAAAATAGTTTTATTCTAAAGTTAATGCACCCAGGATTTCTTCGGATAAAAAAGGGCCTCCAGGATAAGTAGCAGTATAATCAAGGTTTAACCAAATTTGCCCTCGCTCATCTATATGATAATGAAGTTGTTTCTCATTGCTTTCATTTGCAAACAACACATTCTTAATTAGAAAATTTACTTTTTCTAAATCATTTTTGGAACCAATTAATATTTCTGGATAAATATGTCCTTTAGTGTGAATTAACCTCGGAGTTCCACCGATAGATTTTATACTTGCTGCCATTAATATCGAATGATCATCACAATCACCAGAGAAATAGCCTAATGATTCGCTTGCAGTAGCAATGTAATCTCGTTCTTTTGGATCGCTCACATAATTCCATCGTTGATTTATTTCTTTAAATACTGCAAAACATTGAATAATAGTTCTGTAATCAGAATATCCTTTTATGTTCTTGAAATGCTTTGAAGTAGCCATAACCGCAAAATTCCTGATTTTTGGATTCTGATATTCTATAGCATTAATGATTTTTGATTTATTAGGAAAAGGAAGTAGTTTGGCAATAATAATATCTTGTGGATATGGATTGTCAGACATGGAATACATCATTGAATTGTAATCTTCAAAAACACTGTTGAAACCATAATTACCTATCACTGAGCCGTAAAGTAAAACTAATAAATACAATACAATACAAATGAGAATAATCGTTCTGAGGAATCGAAGGATAATTTGAATGGCAACTACCATCACAATAAACAGAACTACTCTGTCAATGTTCAAAAACCAATTGGGATTGATTAAGTTTTGATGCACAATTATAAAAACCGGAATAGCAATCAATATATTCAAAACAAAAATAATAACGTCGTCCCAGGGTTTTTTGACCTGAAATTTTTGTTTAATACCTTGAAAATTAATTTCTTTTATTTTTATCATAGTAACAATAAAAACAGAAATCTAGACTGCTTTTACAATTTTATCAAAAGTACCTTTTTTATTGATAATTTTAAGTTGAAATAGTTGATTTTGAACTTTGTTTAACATTTTTTCGGTTAATGGTTTTTGGGACCATTGTGTTAAAGACAGCCATTCCTGAATATCCTCCATTTTTTGATTGTAATTTGATGCTAAAGTTTTGTCAATATCTGGAATGTCTTTAAATTCGTGTGTAGTTTGATTGATGATTTCTAAAATTTTTGAAATAGTTTTTGGATCTTTTTTCAAAATTTCATCACGCACTGCAATGACAAAACAAGGCCATGGCGTTGGACAATCTGCAATTCTGCGAAAAATTCCTTTATCAACTAAAGGTTTTGTCATGAAACGTTCCCACATAAAATAATCGGCAGTTCCATTGGTTAAAGCTTCAACGGCACCATTAATGGTATTCACAATTTCAAACTGGAGATTATCCGTTTTCCAACCTTGATTATCCGCATTGACATATGCCATTAATTGTGAACCAGAACCTAATCTGGAAATGGCAACTTTGGTATTTTCTAAATCAGCTAATGTCTTATAATTAGATTTTGCCGCCACGTGAATCCCCCAAATTAAAGGGCTTTCCACATACACCTGAACAATTTTGCTTGGATTTCCCGCAATAATATCTTTTACGATTCCTTCAGTCAGGATTACGGCGATATCAGTCTCGCTATTCCGAAGCATTTGGCACATTTTTCCGGTTCCTTCAGGAACATCAGTCCATTGTAAATCGATGTTTTCTTTTTCGAAATCTCCGTTTTCTATCGACAAATGCCAAGGAAGATTAAAATGTTCCGGAACGCCTGCTATTTTTATTGTTGTCATTATAGATTAGGATTTTTTAATTCATACCAATTCCAAGAAACGTTATCCTCTAGATATTGTTCTGTTAAAACCATTCCGATTTTTTGTAAAATTTTATTAGATGCAATATTATCCGTATGAGCCGCTGCACTCATAATTTTGATTTTCATTACATTAAAACCATAATCTAACCATGTAAAACTTGCTTCACTTGCGTATCCTTTTTTCCAAAATTTTTCGTTTAATCGATACCCAATATCATAAAAATCAATTTTATTATTTACAATTTCGGTGTTGTATTTTAATCCGGTCCAACCGATTAATTCATTGGTTTCTTTTAAAATAACAACAAATCTTCCAATATTATTCTGAATGTATTGTTCTCTAACAAATTCTATATAGGAATGTACTTCGCTAATTTCAGTTAAAGGTTTGTTCCAAAGATATTGATGTACATTAGGATTTCTGTCCATTTCAAATAAAGCTTCAGCATCTGACAACAGCATTTCTCTTAAAACTAATCGATCGGTTTCTAAAATAAGATTCATGATATTTACAAAAAAAAGTTGATGGTTAGCGATTTAGCCCTGATCGAAACGGCATCCTTTTGTGCTCATTTTTTTTGAGTACAAAAGATACAGTGTAGAGCAGGAATTAGCTCCTAAAATTACACATTAATATCTTTAAAATTATTCAATCTTGCATAACGAATCATATTGGTGAATGCTTCATGATCCAGTTTTGGTATTTCCAGAATGGAGTTCAATAATGTCGTGTCATATTCATTGGCTTCGGTGATGAGATACGGTTTCAAATGTTTGCCAATGCTCTCGTAATACAATTTTTCGATAGTGTTTTTGTATTTAAAATCTAATGAGCTTTGGATTAAAGTAAAATTAGTGTATCCCACTTCCTTCATTATCAACTGCAATCCTTTTACGATATTAAAACTTTTATCGTTTACAATGTTAAGCTGTTGTATGTCTTCCCTTTCGAAAGTATTTACGATTACTTTTGCTACATAATCAACCGGAATTATGTTTAATCCGGTCTTTTCATTGATGATAAAACGTACATTTTCCTGTTCGTTTTTTCTTTGAGCGGTAAAGTGAAAGAATTTAGCCAAAAGATAAAAAACCATGTATTTTGAAATAAAATAATTACTTTCTTTTCCCAGCATTTTTCCGCCAATAACACTTGGACGCAAGATTTGATACGGTAATCCCAAAGATTTGCATTGTTTTACAACAAAGTTTTCCGAGTGGAATTTGGCATTTTCATATGCGTTTCGATGCTCAGGAATAAAATCTAAATTATGAAAATCATTATCAATAAGTCCTTTTCTTTCGCCCGATGAAAAAGCGGTGCTGATGTAAATAAACTTTTTTATAAAAGGATGAAATAGGTTGAAAAGGGATTTTGTAATTTTAGTATTCTCATCAAAAATTTTCTCCCGTTGCTCTTCATCTGTGGACAAATTCACGTATCCTGCAGAGTGAATAAAATAAGCATCTTTTATCTGGCTTGAAAAAGTATCTTGGATTACAGCTAAATCCGTATCGATGATTTCGATGTATTCGTGCAATTTTGTTATTCCTTTGTCTTTTATAATTTTAGGAGTATAATTGCTGGATAAGAGTTCGTTTACTCTATCTAAGGCAGAGTTTTTTCCTTTATTTCTTGCAATAATAAAAAGTTTCCCCCCGATTTTCTTATTTATAAAAAGTTCCAAAATTTCATACATAATATGAGAACCTAAAACTCCTGTAGCACCTGTAAGTATTATTTTCATTATCGTTTTGTTGTAAAAGCAAAGGTAGTTTTAAATACTAAATATTTCAGGTTTAAAGTCGCATCGGGTTTTTGAAATCGTTCATCAATAATTATCAATCTTTTGCTTTCAAATTGGAAATAACGATTCGGTAGCCATCAGGATCAAGGAACATTTTACCTCCCGAAACTTCGGGATCATTCCAATATGGATTTTTTGAAGTTATGATTGAAATTTTATACTCTAAAATCTTTTCCATTAAATTATTATATTCTAAAATAGTTTCAGGATAGAGTACTAAAATATCATCTTCATCAAAATGATGATCGGCTTTTTCGCTGGATTTTGTAAATTCAAAATGCCAATCTAAATTTGGTTTTCCAATGAAAATCCCATCATAAGTAACATGATTTTCAAAACTTCCAAGTAAATCAAACCCCAAAATATCAATATAAAGGAATTTAATCTTTTCTAAATCGTTGGTATGTCTGGCAAATCGTAGGTTCATAGTTTTTTATATTTCATTATAAAGGATTCATTATTCTCTGTAATCACTTTAAATCCAATAGTATCATAAAGTTTTTTTGCCTTATTTTCCTTTAGGACACTTAATGTAACAGACAATTTTTCACCAGATAATTTTTCAATGATCGATTTGATAATTTTTTGTCCAATACCTTTACCTTGATGTAGTGGCTCAATTTGAATTTGTATTATTTCAATATTGCTTTGATGTTCGAGTATTTTTAAAAGACCAATTTTTCGATTCTTTAAAAGAATAATTTTTGCTTGATCAAATTTAAACATAATTCTGTTTAAATGATTTTCGTCGCTTACATCAATACCTGAATTGATTAGATGCTCATTCATTGTTTTTCTTCTTAACCAAAGAAGGTATTCAATGTCTGAGTTTAAACATTTTCTATATGTCAATTCAATTTCATCCATTTTTTTAGCCTCGATATCAAAATCAGAATTTAATTTTTAGCCAATTTATCCAACGTGTATGCGATCAGTTCATCGACCGCTTTATAAGGATCTTCACTAAAAGTTCCTGAAGCCCGATTGGCAATTATAGCGTTTAATGACAATGCATGATGTCCTAAAAGTGCCGAGAGACCATATATAGCAGCGGTTTCCATTTCGAGATTGGTGATTTTATTTCCTTCAAAACTAAAATTATCCATTTTAGAATTCAATGCTTCGTCTTGAATATTCAAACGCAACACACGTCCTTGTGGACCGTAAAAACCTCCGGCTGTTGCGGTAATTCCTTTATGCATTTTGTCGCTTTCTATCATTTTTTCCAATTTTTCAGAACACGAAATCACATACGGTTTTCCTTTTCGTAAGTCCCAATTGGTGTGTTTTATAAAAGCATTTTCGATTTCAATATTCGAAACTTCATCAATCAAATAGGAGCGGAGCATGTTGTCTAGGCCTAGTCCAAATGTAGACATCACAAAACTGTCCACGGGAATATCAGCTTGTAAAGAGCCAGAAGTTCCAATGCGGATGATGTTTAGTGAAGTAAGATTTTCTTTGGGTTGACGCGTTTTTAAATCAATATTAACCAAAGCATCTAATTCATTCATGACAATATCAATATTATCTGGACCAATTCCAGTTGACATCACGGTAATTCGTTTGCCTTTGAAAATTCCTGTTTGAGTTTTGAATTCTCTTTTTTGAGTAGAAAATTCGATGCTATCAAAAAACTGCGTGATTTTTTCCACACGATTTTGATCACCAACAAAGATGATATCATGCGCAATGTGTTCCGGTCTTAAATTCAAATGGTAGACGCTTCCGTCTGGATTTAATATTAATTCGGATGATTGTATCATACTAAACGGTTTATTCCTCACCCCAACCCTCTCCAAAGGAGAGGGAGCCAGTACCGGATATTGATTATTTTTTTGTTTCAAGTTGCCCAACTGAACACTAATTACTGAACACTGAACACTTTTTCTAGCCTCCGACGCGTTTTACTTTAAAACCTTTAGCTTTTAAAATAGTCATAATTTTGTCACGATAATCACCTTGTATGATGATGGAATCGTCTTTGAAAGTTCCACCAACACTTAATTTGGTTTTAATTTCTTTGGCAAGAATTTTAAAATCCTCGTCTGTTCCTTCATAACCCTCAATTATAGTTGTAGCTTTTCCTTTTCGTTTTTCGAATTTGCAGATCATGGGTTCTTTTTGAACGTATAATTCGTGTGCAACTTCATCAATTTCTTCTTCTGGCGATACTTCGTGATTTGGAAAAAGGTTTTTTAATTGGTCTTTTAAGTCCATATTATGTATGTTTTTGAACGCAGATAACACGGATTTTACGGATTATCGCAGATTTTAAATAGTAAAAACAAAAGACATTAAGTATACACTCAATGTCTTTTATTAATTGACGTAAATTTAAGTTTTATTTTTTGATTAATCCCAAATCTACCAAGCGCTCATATAAATAAGCTCCCGCAGTAATATCTTCGAATTTTTTTGGGTTTTCCGCATCAATACAATTTTCCAAACAATCCAATTTCATATCGCTTACCGGATGCATAAAAAACGGAATAGAATAACGTGAGGTTCCCCACAATTCTCTAGGAGGATTCACTACTTGATGAATTGTAGATTTCAACTTGTCATTGGTGTGACGCGATAACATATCTCCAACATTGATTACCAATTCATCTGATTCAGCGATGGCATCAATCCATTCACCATCGTGATTTTGCACTTGCAATCCTTTTCCTTGAGCACCCATTAATAAAGTAATTAAGTTGATGTCACCGTGTGCAGCAGCACGAATAGCATTTGCTGGCTCAGCCGTAATGGGTGGATAATGAATAGGTCTTAAGATAGAATTCCCTTCTTTGGCATAATTATCAAAATAAAATTCATCCAAACCAAGGTGTAAAGCCAAAGCTCTCAGGACATAAACGCCTGTTTTTTCCAGCATTTGATAAGCTTCTTTACCTACAACATTAAAACGAGGCAATTCTTTTACTTCAACATTTTCAGGGTATTCTGAAGCATATTTGGAATCTTTGGATACATATTGTCCAAAGTGCCAAAACTCTTTCAAATCCCCTTCTTTCCTGCCTTTGGCGTGCTCCGTTCCAAAAGAAACATAGCCTCTTTGTCCGCCGATTCCAGGAATTTCATAACTGCGTTTTGTTTCTAATGGCAAAGAGAAAAAATTTCTGATTCCACCATACAATTCAGCAACCAATTGGTCGTCTAAAAAATGCCCTTTGAGTGCTACGAAGCCAATATCTTCAAATGCACTTCCGATTTCATTTACAAATTTTTGTTTACGTTTCGGGTCGTCCGAAAGGAAATCACGCAAGTCAACACTAGGAATGTTTTGCATACTTTTAAAATATTTTTTTATAACTTACAACGTCTAAAAACCTTGCAGATACAAATGTAAAGAATAATTTTCTATCTGGATTTTAAAATTCGCAAACAAATTAAAAAAATATAACAAAAAAACATCAAACTGTTATATTTTTTTATCTTTGAACCATACATTAAAAAAGAAAAAATGACCTTTGACAGAAAAAATCTTACTGACGCTCAATTATTAGATTTATATAAAAGAATACTGAAGCCAAGACTGATAGAAGAAAAAATGTTGATACTTATACGTCAGGGAAAAGTATCCAAATGGTTTTCTGGAATTGGTCAAGAGGCTATTTCTGTTGGCGTTACGGCAGTTTTAGATTCTGATGAGTATATTTTGCCAATGCATAGAAATCTAGGTGTTTTTACAGGAAGAAACATTCCTTTATACCGACTTTTTTCTCAATGGCAGGGCAAAGCCAATGGTTTTACCAAAGGTCGTGATCGAAGTTTTCACTTTGGAACACAACAATATAAGATTATTGGAATGATTTCGCATTTGGGACCTCAATTAGGAGTGGCTGACGGAATCGCTTTGGCCAATAAATTAAAACAAAACGGAAAAGTTACTGCTGTTTTTACTGGTGAAGGTGCTACCAGTGAAGGCGATTTTCATGAAGCATTAAATATCGCTTCCGTTTGGGAATTGCCAGTCCTGTTCGTGATAGAGAATAACGGATATGGACTTTCGACACCTACCAATGAACAATACCGTTGCGAAAACCTAGCTGATAAAGGAAAAGGATACGGAATGGAAAGTCATATTGTTGATGGAAATAACATTCTTGAAGTCTATAATTTGTTGTCAGAATTGAAAGCTTCGATGATAGAAAAACCGCGCCCTGTTTTATTGGAATTCAAAACCTTCAGAATGCGCGGACATGAAGAGGCGAGTGGAACCAAATATGTTCCGCAAGAACTTATGGATATGTGGGCAATTAAAGATCCTGTAGAGAATTATAGAAAATACTTATCTGAAAATGGTATTCTTACAGCCGATTTTGATACTGCTATACATGCTGAAATTAAGGCAGCTATTGATGAGAGTTTGGCTGTCGCCAATGCCGAACCAGAAATAGAAGCTTCTTTAAGTGAAGAGCTAAATGACGTTTATAAACCCTATACATTTGAGATAGTTAATCCATCAGAAGAAAAAGAAAATATCCGTTTTATAGATGCTATTTCAAACAGTTTACGTGAATCGATGGAACGCCACGAAAACTCAGTAATCATGGGTCAGGATATTGCGGAATATGGCGGTGCTTTCAAAATTACAGATGGGTTTGTAGCTCAGTTTGGTAAAGATCGGGTTATCAATACACCAATTTGTGAAAGTGCAGTGGTTTCAGCAGCAATGGGATTGTCTATCAATGGGTATAAAGCGATTGTGGAAATGCAGTTTGCTGATTTTGTTTCGACAGGATTTAATCCAATTGTCAATTTACTGGCCAAATCACATTACCGTTGGTTAGAAAAAGCAGATGTTGTTATTCGGATGCCTTGTGGCGGAGGAACGCAGGCAGGTCCGTTCCACTCTCAAACCAATGAAGCTTGGTTTACCAAAACTCCGGGTCTAAAAGTTGTTTATCCAGCATTTCCGTATGATGCAAAAGGGCTTTTAAACACTTCTATCAATGATCCCAATCCGGTATTATTCTTTGAACATAAACAATTATACAGAAGTGTGTACCAAAATGTACCAAAAGATTATTATACCATTCCATTAGGAAAAGCGGCTTTATTAAAAGAAGGAAATGATGTTACTATTATATCTTTTGGAGCAGCGGTGCACTGGGCCTTGGAAACATTAGAAAAAAATCCTGAAATTTCAGCTGATTTACTCGATTTGAGAACCTTACAGCCTTTGGATACCGAAGCAATTTTCAGATCGGTAAAGAAAACAGGGAGAGTGCTAATTTATCAGGAAGATTCTATGTTTGGGGGAGTTGCGAGTGATATTTCGGCAATGATAATGGAAAATTGTTTCAAATACCTTGACGCTCCAGTAAAACGCGTGGCGAGTTTAGACACGCCAATTCCGTTTACAAAAGCATTGGAAGATCAATATTTGCCGAAAGGCAGATTCGAAAAAGATTTGAAACAACTTTTGGAATACTAATAGTGGAACTTTTAATAGGTTATTTTTAGAATTTTCATTTTAAAAATAACCTAATATCCAATAGATTATTATAATTAGTGAAAATTAGTGAAATTCGTGGCTGAAATTTTGTCTGAATATTTGTGTCCAGACGGGTACTGTAAACCTCCGTTTTTATTACACAAAATTTTATCGATTACTCAATTTAGCTTTTTCCTTAATAATGTCACTGATTTTTCGGTTTTCGATTTTACTTTCTAGCCAGGAGATGATGTCAAGATAAAGAAAAGCTCTTTTTTCGTACTTGTTTTTTTCCAATTCTATAAATCGCTCTCTCATTTTTACAAATTCTTTTTTGATATCACTAGGGTAAATGGAATTTAAGTTTTTCATGAATTTGATGATTTCCTTTTGGACTTCATGCAAATCATTCATTTTCAACAAAAATTTATAGGTGTTTTTCAATTGGTTTTCCAAGTAATAATCCTTGCCTAATTCATAATGAGCTATCAGACAAAGAATTCGGGAAAAACACATTAAATCTTCCCGCATCGTAAGATTTTTGTTGTTTATGATTTTCTCTAAATAAAATATGGATTCCGTGTATTTTTCGTTACCGAAATAAATAGAGGCTATTTTATAATAAAACAACATTTCGTGATGTTCATCAAGATGTTCACTGTGTATTTTTAATTTATCTAAAACTTCAGGAATTAAGTATTCGCTTTCAGCAAAAGTGCCTTCCAGAATATGATAATTTAATTTGTTATTATATAAATATAGGAATGATAAAGATGCTATATTATCGTTAACAGGAAAGCGTGGATCTTTGATGGTTTCTTCCAGACGTAATAAATATTTTTTGAATTTTGTTTTGTATTTGAGCATATATAAAGACTCCAATAAATAATGATTTCCTTTTAAGAAAAACACAGGATTAAGATAAATCATATTGGGGTTGTCATAAAAAAGGGTAACCCACTTATAGGCATATTTATAGCTGGCTAAAAAGTCCTGAACTAGAAAACTATGCCAAAGATTGGCATTGTAAAACCAATACTTTTCACGAAATCCAAATTTTTTCTCATCAAATTTAGAAATGTGTTTATTGAAATAGTCGTCTATATATTTATATTCCTCGTCACTTTTTACATAACCCGTTTTGAGCATAATACCATACAACTGCAGGGATAAATTAGATAATTTACTGGAAATAGTATTGCGATAATTTAACTCTTTGGCCTGAATAACTAATTCATCGGCGCGTCCCTGGATGCTTCGTGTAATGTACTGGGATTCAATTAATTTTTCAAATTCTACAATCTCATACGCCATGAGTTTTTCGTCATTTTCTAATGCCAGAATCTTTGTTTTATCCAAGATTTTTAAGCTTTGCTTGTACAAACCTTTATTGTACAATATGGTAGCAAAATCAATTTGTTCTCTTAACTGATACCTAATGTTTTGACTCGGAATATTCAATCTAATACTCACTAAAATTTGTTTGTATAAATAGGACTTTAGGTTGGATAATTGTACTTTTTTGATGATACCACTTTTCAAAATAAGCTTCTCATCATACACTTCTGATTTGTCTAAAATGTTGAATAATTCGATGAATTTTGTATTTGAACTCGTCTCGAGTCGGCTTGCAAAAATCTTAAATTGTCTTTTTTCAGACTTTGAAAGGGATTTTATTAATACAAATAAGAAATCTTTTTGATGGTTAGCCATTGTAATATATTGTAACTTAATTAGTTGTTAATCAGTAACTTATAAAGTATTAATTCTCTTTATAAGCAGTATATTTCGTTAAAACGAATTTTATATTAAAGTAATGAAATATAAATTTGTTATTGAGATGTGAAATTACATTAAATAAATGAAAATGAATAGAGAGAAAGTTCAAATTTTTGATACCACTTTACGAGATGGAGAACAGGTCCCGGGATGTAAATTAGATACCAATCAAAAACTCGTTATAGCAAATCGCTTAGACGAAATGGGTGTTGACATTATAGAAGCTGGTTTTCCTGTTTCTAGTCCAGGTGATTTTTTGTCTGTTTCTGAAATTAGTAAGATTGTAAAAAATGCGACTGTTTGTGGTTTAACCAGAGCGGTAAAAAATGATATTGATGTTGCTGCAGCTGCCTTAAAACATGCTAAAAAACCTCGTATTCATACTGGAATCGGAACTTCAAATTCACATATAATACATAAATTAAATACCACCAGAGAAGATATTATCGCCAGAGCAAAATTTGCAGTTTCACATGCCAAATCGTATGTTGAAGATGTAGAATTTTATGCTGAAGATGCTGGTAGAACTGATAATGATTTCTTGGCAAGAGTTTGCGAAGAAGTAATAAAATCGGGTGCTACAGTACTTAATATACCTGATACTACAGGATATTGCTTGCCTGAAGAATATGGAGCAAAAATAAAATACCTAAAAGAAAATGTAAAAGGTATTGAAAATGTTATTCTTTCTTGTCATTGTCATAATGATTTAGGAATGGCTACAGCTAATTCTATTGCTGGAGCTGTAAACGGAGCAAGACAAATAGAATGTACAATAAATGGAATAGGAGAAAGAGCCGGAAACACTGCACTTGAAGAAGTAGTAATGATTTTTAAACAACATCCTTATTTGAATCTGTACACTGATATCAATACGAAACAGTTGAACGAAATGAGTCGTTTAGTTTCAGAAAGTATGGGAATGATGGTGCAACCTAATAAAGCGATTGTTGGTGCTAATGCTTTTGCACACAGTTCAGGAATTCATCAGGACGGTGTGATTAAAAACAGAGCAACTTATGAAATCATGGATCCTTTGGATGTAGGGGTCAATGAGTCTTCAATAGTTCTTACTGCAAGAAGTGGTAGAGCTGCATTGGCTTACAGAGCAAAAAAAGTAGGATATGAACTTACTAAAGTACAATTGGATGTCGTTTATATTGAGTTCTTAAAATTTGCCGATATCAAAAAAGAAGTTTTAGATGATGATATTCATCAAATTATTGAAGCTTGTAAAATACAAAGTGATTTAATAAGAAGCTAATAAAAGCACTATTTACAGCACTATTTACATAATAGTATAACTTTATATAAAAAAACTAAACCATGAATTTAAAAATAGCAGTACTGCCAGGAGATGGAATAGGACCAGAGGTGACCTTACAGGCAAAGAAAGCTTTATATGCTATAGGTGTAGTATATGATCATGAATTTATTTTTGAAGATGCTCTTATGGGAGCTGTTGCTATAGATAAAACCGGAAACCCTCTTCCGGAACAAACCCTTAACCTTTGCCTTAATACGGATGCTGTTTTGTTTGGCGCAATTGGTGATCCAAAATACGACAACAATCCTGATGCTAAAGTACGTCCTGAGCAGGGATTATTAAAATTGAGAAAAGAATTAGGTCTTTTTGCAAATATCCGACCTATAAAACCATATAAGTCATTATTAGATTCTTCTCCTTTAAAAAGAGAAATAATCGAAGGTGCAGATTTTACTATTTTCAGAGAACTTACCGGGGGTGTTTATTTTGGTGAGAAAAAATTGAACGATGCGGGTACCATCGCTTCTGATTTATGTGAATATTCAGAAGAAGAAATCACCAGAATTACTCATTTGGCGTTTAAAGCAGCACAAAATAGACGTAAAAAAGTAACAATGGTGGATAAAGCCAATGTGCTTGAAACTTCTCGATTATGGAGAAAAGTTGTCAAAAATGTAAGCGAAAGTTATCCGGATGTAGCATTGGATTTTCTTTTTGTTGATAATGCAGCGATGCAAATTATTTTAAATCCAAAACAATTTGATGTCATTTTAACTGAAAATTTATTTGGAGATATTTTATCTGATGAAGCTAGTGTAATAACAGGTTCTATTGGATTATTGGCTTCGGCATCATTAGGAAATAAAAATGCACTTTTTGAACCAATTCATGGTTCTTATCCGCAAGCAAAAGGAAAAAATATTGCTAATCCAATCGCTTCAGTATTATCAGCAGCAATGCTTTTGGAACATTTTGGACTTCATAAAGAAGCTAAAAAAGTATATGAAGCAGTAGAAAAAGCGATTGAATATAATGTGGTAACAATAGATTTGAAAGCAGATTCTAAATTTGGTACAAACGAAGTTGGAGATTTTATTTCGAATGTCATTTTAAGCAAAGATGATTTATATTTTAAAAGTGACAACGTCCAGATAGGACAATCGACTATTGTTTAACAAAACAATAATCAAAAGTGCATTTAATAATTGAAAAAGTGCTATAATTTTAAGGTTCTATTTTTTTGTTCTATTTGTTTTTCATATTTTTGAAGCAAATAAAAAAAATGAAAATCGTAACTATTATTTCTTCAATTATTAATGTCAATGTGGTAATCACATATGCAGCAGGAATGTTATAGATATAATTAAAAAAATATTTAAAACCTTCCAATTATATTGGAAGGTTTTTTTTTGGAATGAATTTAAAATACACAAACAAACATATAATGGAATTAAATAAATACAGCAAGACCATAACACAAGATGAAACACAACCTGCAGCGCAAGCTATGCTGTACGGAATTGGATTAACAGAAGAGGATTTGAAAAAAGCGCAAGTAGGAATCGTAAGCATGGGTTATGAAGGAAATCCTTGTAATATGCACTTGAATGATTTAGCAAAAGATGTTAAATCAGGAGTTTGGGCAGAAGATTTGGTTGGGTTAATTTTTAATACTATCGGTGTAAGTGATGGTATTTCAAACGGTACTGACGGTATGCGTTTTTCATTGGTTTCTAGAGATGTAATTGCTGATTCTATCGAAACAGTTATGGGAGCACAATGGTATGACGCCATGATTGCAGTTGTGGGTTGTGATAAAAATATGCCAGGTTCTGTCATGGCTATGGGAAGAGTTAATCGTCCTGCAATAATGGTTTATGGAGGGTCGATCCATTCTGGAAAATGGAAAGGAGAATCACTTAATATTGTTTCTGCTTTTGAAGCGTTAGGAAAAAAATTCAACAATACAATTACACCTGAGGATTTTAAAGGAGTAATACAAAACGCTTGTCCAGGTGCTGGTGCATGTGGAGGAATGTATACCGCAAACACCATGTCATCTGCAATTGAAGCTTTGGGAATGAGTTTACCTTATAGTTCATCGAACCCCGCTTTAAGTCAAGAGAAAAAGCAAGAATGTTTGGATGCAGGTAAAGCTATCCGAATTTTACTAGAAAAAGATATCAAACCAAAGGATATTATGACTAAAAAATCCTTTGAAAACGCGATTACCATGGTGGCAGTTTTAGGAGGTTCCACTAATGCGGTTATGCATTTAATTGCTATGGCACATTCTGTTGATATTGAAATCACATTAAAAGATTTTCAAGACATAAGTGATAAAACTCCATTGCTTGCTGATTTAAAACCAAGTGGTAAATATTTAATGGAAGATTTACATGAAGTAGGAGGAGTTCCTGCTGTAATGAAATATTTGTTGAAAGAAGGATTCCTTCACGGTGATTGTTTGACAGTAACGGGTAAAACATTGGCTGAAAATTTAGCAGCTGTACCTGATTTGCAAGATGGACAAGAAGTGATTCATGAAATCCAAAAAGCATTGAAAGCAAGTGGAAACATTCAGATTTTGTACGGAAACTTAGCTTCAGAAGGTTGTGTGGCTAAAATTAGTGGAAATGAAGGAGAATATTTTGAAGGAACTGCAGTAGTATTCGAAAATGAATTTGATGTTATTCCTGGTGTTCAAAGTGGCTTAGTAAAACCTGGAGACGTTGTCGTCATTAGATATTGTGGTCCAAAAGGTGGTCCGGGAATGCCTGAGATGCTTAAACCTACATCGGCTATTATGGGTGCAGGACTTGGAAAAAGAGTTGCTTTGATTACAGATGGTAGATTCTCTGGAGGCTCACATGGTTTCGTAGTAGGTCATATTACTCCAGAAGCCTTTGATGGTGGAGGAATTGCATTGGTCAAGAATGGAGATGTCATTACTATTGATGCTATAAATAATACCATCAATTTAAAAATTTCTGACGAAGAATTTGCTAAAAGAAAAGCGAATTGGGTTCAACCCGCTTTGAAAGCAACAAAAGGAGTTTTATTGAAATATGCAAGATCGGTCTCGAGCGCTTCAACAGGATGTGTGACCGATAAATAATCCCCCTAACCCCCGAAGGGGGGAATAATAAATAGGTTTGGACTTTTATTTGAAAGTAAAAAATAGGAATACTATATCAGTCTCGGCTCACTCTCCTTTGGAGAGTCCCGAAGTTTCGGGAGGGATGAGGAAAAATAATAAACGTACCCATGGGAACAAATAAAATATCAGGCGCAGAAGCCGTTATTAGATGCTTATTAGAAGAAGGAGTAGACTTGGTTTATGGTTATCCCGGTGGTGCCATAATGCCTGTTTACGATGAATTATATAAATTTCAAGATCAATTACAGCATGTTTTAGTTCGTCACGAACAAGGGGCAACTCATGCGGCTCAGGGATTTGCAAGAGCAACAGGGAAAGTTGGAGTGGCAATAGCTACTTCAGGTCCCGGAGCAACAAATCTTGTAACTGGTATTGCCGATGCTCAGATTGATTCTACTCCAATGGTTTGTATTACAGGCCAGGTAGGAAAGCATTTATTAGGTTCAGATGCATTTCAGGAAACCGATATTATTGGAATTTCGACTCCGGTTACCAAATGGAATTATCAAATTACTGAAGCACATGAAATACCTGAAATCATTGCAAAAGCATTTTATATTGCAAGATCAGGTCGTCCGGGTCCAGTTTTGATTGATATTACAAAAAATGCTCAATTTGACGAAATTGAATTTAGTTATAAAAAGTGTACCAGCATTAGAAGTTATAATCCAAGGCCAACTTTAGATATTGAAAAAATTAAAGAGGCTGCGGAACTAATCAATAATGCAAAAAAACCATATATTGTTTTTGGTCAGGGAATCATTCTTGGTGAAGCCGAAGAACAATTAAAAGCATTAGTTGAAAAATCAGGAATACCTGCTGCTTGGACTATTTTAGGACTTTCGGCATTGCCAACGGATCACCCGTTGAATGTGGGAATGTTAGGAATGCACGGAAATTATGGTCCTAATTTGTTAACAAACGAATGTGATGTTTTGATAGCACTTGGAATGCGTTTTGATGATCGTGTTACAGGAAATTTAGCTACTTATGCGAAACAGGCCAAAGTAATTCACTTTGAAATTGATCCATCGGAGATAGATAAAAATGTAAAGACAACTGTGGCTGTTTTAGCTGATGTTAAAGAATCTCTGACTGCTTTACTTCCTTTTATCAAAAGTAATACACATGAATCTTGGCACAATGAATTCAAAGAAATGTATAAAATTGAATTGGAAGCAGTAATCAATGACGAGTTAAAACCTAAGAAAGAAGGAATTTCTATGGGTGAAACTATCGAAATGATTAATAAACATTCTAAAGGTGATGCGATTATGGTTTCGGATGTGGGGCAACACCAAATGTTTGCTTGTCGTTATGCCAAATTCAATTCAACAAAAAGTAACGTAACTTCAGGTGGTTTAGGAACCATGGGATTTGCTTTACCAGCTGCAATTGGTGCCAAAATGGGAATGCCGGAACGTGAAGTGGTTGCTATTATTGGTGATGGTGGTTTTCAAATGACGATTCAGGAATTAGGAACTATTTTTCAAACTAAAGTTCCTGTGAAAATTGTAGTCTTGAACAACGAATTTTTAGGAATGGTACGTCAGTGGCAACAATTGTTTTTTGACAAAAGATATGCTTCAACTGAAATGATCAATCCTAATTTTATAGCGATTGCTGAAGGCTATTATATTAAAGCCAAAAAAGTGACCAAAAGAGAAGATTTAGATGCGGCCGTTGCTGAAATGATGGCTTCAAAAGAATCGTATTTCCTTGAAGTTATGGTAGAAAAAGAAAATAATGTATTCCCAATGATTCCAACAGGAGCATCGGTTTCTGATATGCGATTAAGTTAATATTATGGAAAATAAAACATTCACCATTTCTGTTTATTCAGAAAACAACGTTGGCTTATTAAACAGAATATCAGGAATATTCTTGAAACGTCATATCAATATTTTAAGTTTAAATGTATCCGAATCAGAAATAGAAAATGTTTCCCGATTCATCATTGTAGTGGATACAACTGAAAAATGGGTACAAAATATTGTAGGCCAAATCGAAAAACAAATCGAAGTAATCAAAGCCTTTTATCATGTGGATGAAGAAACTATTTTCTTGGAAAGTGCTTTGTTCAAAATAAATTCGAGTTTGTTATTTGACGAAAGACAAATACAAAATATCATCAAAGAAAGTCATTCAGAAATTGTTACCGTATCAAGAGACTTTTTTGTAATTTCAAAATCAGGAAGACGCTCTGAGATTGAAGAACTATATGGGAAATTAAAACCTTTCGGAATCATGCAGTTTGTACGTTCAGGAAGAATATCTGTTTCCAAAGAAAAAATGGAAATATCAACGTTATTAGAAGAGCTTAAATAGAATTCATTTTGCACTAACACTTTATCGTGCTATTGCAATAATCAAAATTTCAATTATTAAATTTTAAAATCATTAAATAAAAAAAGATGGCAAATTATTTCAATTCATTACCACTTAGATTACAATTAGAACAATTAGGCGTTTGCGAATTCATGGATCAATCAGAATTTGCAAATGGTATAACAGCATTAGCAGGAAAAAAAGTAGTTATCGTAGGTTGTGGAGCTCAAGGTTTGAACCAAGGTTTGAACATGAGAGATTCAGGTTTAGATATTTCTTACGCATTGCGTGCAGAAGCAATTGCACAAAAAAGAGCTTCTTTTATGAATGCTGCTGATAATGGTTTCAAAGTGGGAACTTATGAAGAATTAATTCCAACTGCTGATTTGGTTTGTAACCTTACACCAGATAAACAACATACTGCTGTAGTAACAGCAATCATGCCTTTGATGAAAAATGGTTCAACATTAGCATATTCTCATGGTTTTAATATCGTAGAAGAAGGAATGCAAATTCGTAAAGACATCACTGTAATTATGTGTGCTCCTAAATGTCCAGGATCTGAGGTTCGTGAAGAATATAAAAGAGGTTTTGGTGTGCCAACATTAATCGCAGTTCACCCTGAAAATGATCCAAACGGAGAAGGTTTCGAACAAGCAAAAGCATATGCAGTTGCTACCGGTGGTCACAAAGCAGGAGTTTTGAACTCTTCATTTGTAGCCGAAGTTAAATCGGATTTAATGGGAGAACAAACCATTCTTTGTGGAATGTTACAAACAGGTTCAATTTTATGTTTCGACAAAATGGTTGAAAAAGGAATCGAGCCAGCTTATGCTTCAAAATTAATTCAATACGGTTGGGAAACTGTAACTGAAGCTTTGAAACATGGTGGAATTACAAATATGATGGATCGTCTTTCAAATCCTGCAAAAATTGAAGCTTACGAATTAGCTGAAGAATTAAAAGATATTATGCGTCCGTTGTTTCAAAAACATATGGATGATATTATCTCTGGTGAGTTTTCAAGAAATATGATGATTGACTGGGCTAATGATGATATCAATTTATTGACTTGGAGAGCTGCAACTGCAGAAACAAATTTTGAAAAAACGGCTCCAACAGCTGCTCATATTTCAGAACAAGAATATTTTGACAATGGAGTTTTGATGATTGCCATGGTTAAAGCTGGTGTTGAATTGGCTTTCGAAACGATGACACAATCAGGAATTATTGAAGAATCTGCGTACTACGAATCTTTGCATGAATTGCCTTTGATTGCTAATACTGTAGCAAGAAAAAAATTATATGAAATGAACAGAATCATTTCGGATACTGCTGAATATGGTTGTTATTTATTTGACCATGCTTGTAAGCCTTTATTGGTTGATTTTATGAAAACTGTAGACACAAACGTAATTGGTAAACCATTCTCAACTTCTAACGGAGTAGATAATGCAGTTCTTATTGCTGTAAATAATAGTATCCGTCAACATCCTATTGAAGAAGTAGGAGAGTGGTTGAGAGAATCGATGACCGCTATGAAAAAAATAGGTTAATAAAAAACAGGAATTACCACACATGAGGTGTGTTGGGATTTGCATTATATCATTTGAATCCATAATATTTTGAATTAGTAAGCACTTATTAAAAGAGAAAGATAAAATGCATATTACGTTCACTTAACTTAAAACGAGCTGAGAGTTAAGTGAAGTAATTCCTTATATTTAAAAATAAATTTGTTACTATCTTTTTAATATTGAAAATATATTTTAAGATGTTCCTAATTGAAGTTGTAATAAAGCACTTTTTTATTGCAAAAATTATTTGTTGTTAAATTTTGTTGAGATAAAAGGCGGGGTAGGAAATCTATCTCGCTTTTTTTGTTTTTATCATAATTTCAAAAAATACTGAAAAACGAACAAATTGTCATTAAAAAGTTATTTTTTTTATTTAATATTTAAATTTCTATAGGAATTTATAATTTAAATAATTTTAAGAATAGCTTGAGATTTAATACTTTTATAAAAAATTAAAAAACATGAGCTACTATAAAATTGATAATTTAGAACAATATTTTAAACATTATAATAAATCAGTTCGTGAGCCCAGAAAATTTTGGGGTAAAATAGCAGAAGAAAATTTCACTTGGTACCAACAATGGGATAAAGTTGTCGATTTTAATATGGCTGAAGCCGAAGTAAAATGGTTTACTGAAGCTAAAGTAAATATGACTAAAAACTGTATCGATAGACATCTTGCTAAAAGAGGTGAAAAAACGGCTATTATTTTTGAACCGAATGATCCAACAGAAACTGCATTACATATAACATATAATGAATTGCACCAACGTGTTTGCAAAATGGCAAACGTATTGCGCGAACAAGGCATAAAAAAAGGAGATCGTGTTTGTATTTATTTACCAATGATTCCTGAATTGGCTATTACAACTTTGGCTTGTGCGAGAATCGGTGCGATACATTCAGTTGTTTTTGCTGGATTTTCGTCTTCTGCTGTGGCAACAAGAATAAATGACAGTGAATGCAAAATGGTTATTACTTCAGATGGTGGTTACAGAGGAAATAAAACCATTGATTTAAAAGGGATAATTGACGAGGCATTGTTAAGCTGTCCAAGTGTTTCAACTGTCTTGGTTGTAAAAAGAACTAACACTTCGGTAAACATGAAAGAAGGTCGTGACCAATGGTTGCAACCTCTTTTAGAAGCAGCATCGGATAATAATGTAGCTGAAATTATGGATGCTGAAGATCCATTGTTTATTCTTTACACTTCAGGTTCAACCGGAAAACCTAAAGGAATGGTACATACCACTGCAGGTTACATGGTGTACACTGCTTACACGTTTAAAAATGTTTTTAATCATGAGGAAAACGACATTTTTTGGTGTACCGCTGATATAGGCTGGATTACTGGACATTCTTACACTCTATATGGTCCATTATTAAATGGTGGGACAACCGTTATTTTTGAAGGCGTTCCTTCTTATCCTGATTTTAGTCGTTTCTGGGAAATTATCGAAAAACATAAAGTTACCCAGTTTTACACTGCACCAACGGCTATTCGTGCTTTAGCAAAAGAAAGCTTAGAATATGTACAAAAATTCCCTTTAAAATCATTAAAAGTAATCGGTTCAGTAGGGGAGCCAATCAATGAAGAAGCTTGGCACTGGTATAATGACCATGTTGGAGATAAAAGATGTCCCGTTGTGGATACGTGGTGGCAAACGGAAACAGGTGGAATTATGATTTCTCCAATCGCATTTGTTACCCCAACAAAACCAACCTATGCTACTTTACCATTACCTGGAATTCAACCCGTATTGATGGATGAAAAACGAAATGAAATAGAAGGCAATCAAGTAGTAGGTAGTTTATGTATCAAATTCCCATGGCCTGGAATAGCGAGAACCATTTGGGGAGATCATCAACGGTATAAAGACACTTATTTTTCTACCTTTCCAGGCAAATATTTCACTGGTGACGGTGCTCTACGTGATGAAGTAGGGTATTACAGAATTACAGGTCGTGTAGATGATGTGGTTATCGTTTCGGGACATAATTTAGGAACAGCGCCTATTGAAGATGCGATTAATGAGCATCCGGCAGTTGCTGAGTCAGCAATTGTTGGATTTCCTCATGATATCAAAGGAAATGCATTATACGGTTTTGTAATTCTAAAAGAAACGGGAGAAACTAGAAATAAAGAAAATCTTATCAAAGAAATAAATCAACACATAACGGATCACATTGGTCCAATTGCTAAACTGGATAAAATTCAATTTGTTTCCGGTTTGCCAAAAACACGTTCCGGAAAAATTATGCGTAGGATTCTTCGCAAAATTGCCGAAGGTGATTATTCTAATTTTGGTGATATTTCAACTTTATTGAATCCTGAGGTTGTAGAGGAAATAAAAGGAGGAAAATTGTAAATTAATTAAAAGCTGTTTGTAATAAAACAGCTTTTTTTGAATTATACTTTTTGAGAAACTCTAAAAATAATTTTAAAAGAAAAAAATCACTTTTATTAGACAACAAAAAATCAATTAATTATGTAAGTTTTATATTAAATAATATAGCTACATTCTGAAACAAATACCTAAATTTACTTCTCTATGAAAAATAAGGAAGTCTTAATTATTGGTGGCGGTTTAGCAGGTTTGACTGCAGCAATTCATTTATCCAAAGTTGGATTTCAAATTACCGTTGTAGAAAAAAATGAATTTCCAAAACATAAAGTTTGTGGCGAATATATTTCTAATGAAGTTTTGCCTTATCTCAATTGGCTCGATTTGAAAATAACTGATTTATGTCCTACAGCTATTACAAAACTTGAATTTTCAACAGTCAGCGGAAAGAAAATTAAGAGTATTTTACCTCTCGGTGGATTTGGAATTAGTCGCTATACTCTAGATGAACACTTATGCACTAAAGCAATTGCAAATGGTTGTAAAATCATTCCGGATACAGTAGAAACAATTGTTTTTGAGAATGAAATATTTACCGTAACTACTTTAAATAAAGCCATTTTAAAATCTGAAATTGTGATAGGATCCTTTGGTAAACGTTCTACTATTGATCAAAAACTAAATCGTAATTTTATTCAGAAGAAATCACCATGGTTGGCCGTCAAAGCTCATTATTCAGGAGATTTCCCTAGTGATTTGGTTGGATTGTATAACTTTAAAGGCGGTTATTGTGGTGTTTCAAAAGTAGAAAATGATGTAATTAATATTTGTTATTTAGCAGATTACGAAACCTTCAAACAGTTTAAAAATGTTGATGAATATCAAAATAACGTTGTTTATCAAAACCCACATTTAAAAACAATTTTTGAAAAAAGTAACTTGCTTTTCGAGAAACCATTAACAATCAGTCAAATTTCTTTCGAAAAAAAACAAGCTGTTGAGAATCATATTTTAATGATTGGAGATACAGCCGGATTAATCCATCCTTTGTGTGGTAATGGCATGGCAATGGCAATTCATAGTGCTAAAATTGTTTCTGAATTATTGGAGAAATATTGCAATAACGAAATCAAATCCAGAAACGAATTAGAAGAAAAATACACTCAAGAATGGAGTTTTAATTTTAGTAAAAGATTGGGAATGGGAAGATTTTTATCAACTCTTTTGCAAAAGAAAAAACTATCAGGAGCATTGACGTATATATTAATTATATTTCCGTTTTTATTGTCGAAAATTATTAAAAAAACGCACGGAACCCCCATAATTTTAAACTCATAGATGTTTATAAATACAAAATACAGAACTGATGAACCTGAAACTATGGACGATTTTACCATGGAAGGAGAAATCTTACGTGATGCGTTAGATAAAATAGCCAAAATCAATCAGCTTTTAGGTGGAAACCTGTTAACTTTACGAGGCGTTCAGGATTTGATTAAGGATATTCCAAAATCAAATGAAATTAGTATTGTAGATGTAGGTTGTGGCAATGGCGATATGTTGCGAACATTGGCGGATTTTGGATTAAAAAATAATCTAAAATTTCAATTAATTGGTATAGATGCTAATAATTTTACGATCAACCATGCGCGAAAATTATCTAAAAAATATTCTAATATATCGTACCAATGTGAAGATATATTTGATAAACCTTTTGGAGAATTAAAATACGATATCATTCTGTGTACTTTGACATTACATCATTTTAAAGACAATGAAATTATTTATTTATTAAATGTATTTAATACCAATTCGAATATTGGAATTGTTATAAATGACTTGCAAAGAAGTGCTGTTGCTTATCGGTTGTTTCAGGCATTATGTTTTGTTTTTAGATTAAATGATATGTCACGGGAAGATGGATTAATTTCAATTTTACGAGGTTTTAAAAAAGAAGAACTAGTTAGTTTTTCAGAAAAATTAAATTTTAGCAACTATAAAATTCATTGGAAATGGGCGTTTCGCTACCAGTGGATAATTTCGAAAATATGAGTGTAAAAATAAAAACCGTTACAAAACAATTACCAAAATACTTCCGAACAACTGAAGAAATCATTCCATTTTTGGATGCTTGGTTAGTCGGACAAGACGAACGTTTTATCAGGAAAGTAAAAAAAATATTTGAAGGTGCTGCTGTTGATAAGCGATACTCAATTATGGATCCAATTGCCGTTTTTACGAAAACTTCTTTTGAAGAAAGAAATGATATTTATGTTCGTGAAGTTATTGATTTAGGTGAGAAAGTATTAGAAAAAGCATTAAAAAAGGTCAATTGGAATCCAGAAGATTTGGACTATATTATTACGGTGAGTTGCACTGGAATTATGATTCCGTCATTGGATGCTTATTTAATTAATAAATTGAAATTACGTCAGGATATCGTACGGCTTCCAGTAACTGAAATGGGTTGTGCAGCTGGAATTTCAGGAATAATTTATGCCAAAAATTTCCTGCAGGCTAATCCTGGAAAACGGGCTGCGGTAATCGCGGTTGAAAGTCCAACAGCGACCTTTCAATTAGATGATTTTTCGATGGCAAATATTGTAAGCGCGGCTATTTTTGGTGATGGCGCGGCTTGTGTTTTGCTTTCTTCACACGAAGCAGATGATGGCCCGGAAATTCTTGCGGATGAAATGTATCATTTCTATGATAATATTCATATGATGGGTTTTAAACTGACGAATTCTGGTTTACAAATGGTATTAGATATAGAAGTTCCAGAAACTATTGCATCGCATTTTCCGGATATTATTAATCCTTTTTTAGAGAAGAATAATCAAACAATTGATACAATCGATCATTTGATTTTTCATCCAGGCGGAAAAAAAATTGTTCAAACAGTGGAAGCTTTATTTTTTGATTTAGGAAAGAATATAAACGATACCAAAGAAGTTTTGCGTTTGTATGGAAATATGTCAAGTGCGACGGTTCTGTATGTTTTGGAGCGAATTATGGACAGTAACCCTAAAAAAGGAGCAAAAGGATTGATGCTGAGTTTTGGTCCGGGATTTTCAGCTCAAAGAGTTTTGTTACAGTTCTAATAGTCAATCTTATTATTTCGACGAATGTGAAATGATAAAAAAGTAAAATATGACAAAACAAGAAATTATATCAAAATTACCGTATTCCAAACCCTTTCTGTTTGTCGATGAGATTGTTCAAATCAATGAAAATGGAGCGGAAGGAAGGTATACTTTTGATGGAAATTTAGATTTTTATGAAGGTCATTTTAAAGACAATCCAGTAACTCCAGGTGTAATTTTGACCGAAGTTATGGCGCAAATCGGATTAGTTTGTCTCGGAATATTTTTATTGAATGATACATTTAACACAACGACTTCAATTGCTTTAACATCAACGGAAATAAATTTTTTAAAACCTGTTTTTCCAAATGAAAAAGTGACTGTAATTTCAGAAAAAATATATTTCAGATTCGGAAAATTAAAGTGTAAAGTGAGGATGATAAATGAAAGAGAAGAAACTGTTTGTATGGGAACAATAGCAGGAATGATAGTTTGATATTTTAGATTTTTTATTGAAATTATTATTATTTTAATTGTTTATTGACATTAAATTTAAACTGTAAATGCAAAAAAGAGTAGTTATAACCGGTCTTGGTGTTGTTGCTCCAAATGGAGTTGGACTTGATGCGTTTACTCATGCCATCAAAAACGGAATTTCTGGAATAAAGCATGATGCCGAGTTGGAAAGGTTACAATTTTCCTGTCAAATTGCTGGAAAACCTGAAATTTCAACTGAATTAGCATTGCAATATTTCTCGGAATTAGAGTTGAGAAATTTCAATTCCACTGGAATTTTATATGGAGTTATTGCCGGAATTGATGCTTGGAAAGATGCAGGTTTAGCTGTAGAAGTCAATGAAGAACCAGATTGGGATAGCGGAACCATTTTTGGAACAGGAACTTCTGGAATTGATAAATTTCGCGAGAGCATTTATAAAATAGATGATTTTCAAACCCGAAGATTAGGGAGTACAGCCGTGGCGCAAACTATGAATAGTGGCGTGAGTGCTTATTTGGGAGGGAAATTAGGATTAGGAAATCAAGTCACTACCAATTCTTCGGCATGCACAACAGGAACTGAAAGTATTTTGATGGCGTATGAACGGATAAAATCAGGACAGGCAAAACGCATTTTGGCAGGAAGTACAAGTGATTCCGGTCCTTATATTTGGGGCGGATTTGATGCGATGAAAGTCTGTACTTTTAAACATAATTTATCCCCTGAACAAGGGTCAAGACCTATGAGTGCCAGCGCTTCGGGATTTGTTCCGGGAAGCGGAGCAGGGGCTTTAGTTTTGGAAGATTTAGAAAGTGCATTAGCAAGAGGTGCTAAAATCTACGCAGAAGTTTTAGGTGGAAATGTAAATTCTGGGGGGCAACGCGGATTAGGGACTATGACAGCTCCAAATCCGACAGCCGTTCAAAAATGCATTAAAAATGCTATTGAAAATGCTGGAATTTCAGCCAATGATATTGATGCTATAAACGGACATTTGACAGCCACATCAAAAGATAGTTTGGAGATTAAGAATTGGAGTGAAGCTTTGGACAGAAAAGGAAAAGAATTTCCCTATATTAACTCCTTAAAATCAATGGTAGGACATTGCTTGTCAGGAGCGGGGAGTATAGAAAGTGTGGCCTCAGTGTTGCAATTGCATGAAGGATTTGTTTTCCCGAATATCAATTGTGAAGATTTAAACCCTGAAATTACCGCTCTAATTGACGAGTCAAGAATTCCAAGACAATTGATTGAAAAAGAATTGAATATCATTGCAAAAGCAAGTTTTGGTTTTGGGGATGTGAATGGATGTGTGATTTTAAAAAAATATATTTAGCCACAGATTCACAAATTTGATATTTTAAATTTGAAATAAAATTAGTGAGTTAACCAGTTGGGTGTAATTAAATGATTTGTGATTTAATATTATTTATTGGTCTGTTAAAAATAAATTTATTAATATATTGAATCAATGTTAACGTTGTTATTTTTGCCTAAATTCTTGTTTTAAAATCTTCAAATGTTTTAGCATAAGTAATTTGATTAAAATAATGTCGTATATGTTTTTAGAGGCAAACTACATAGTCATTGAGGGTTTGACCCTATAAAATACGACAATATATCGTTCCTGTTACTTAATTTCTTCTTATCAGGAACTGGTAACATAATTGTGAAAAAAAAATCAATTCTTTTTCTTGATTTTCTAAAGATTTAAGGTGTGGTTTATAATTTTTTGATTAACTGTCATAGGTGTTTCTAATGTAAAATTTGTAGATTGAAAAAAAGTCTAATTGAATTGTTTTAGACAAATAATCTTTATCACCAATTCATTTTTACAGATTTTAATCGTGTTATAAGTGAAAATTTAGGTACAACATGAATTGCCTGCCATCGCTATAGTCCCGTTCGTACATGCAAAATAATTAAATAGAATCAGGAATAAAAAAATGCAGTTGTGATATTTTTTTCGCTCCTAATGTAAAACAGAACGATTTTATTATAAATTTATACTTTTATGAATCTAAATGAATTTTTAACTATGAAATCGAATAAAATCAGAAATTATTTTTTAAGTATAGCCTTATTTTCGGCTGCAGTTGCTATGGCACAACATGATTATGTGAACACACCACCAGCGGTTTCACCCATGCCCATGAAACCAGAAATGACCGAAATCTGGGAGCCGGAAGTAAAAGTAATCACTCCGGCTAAAAAGTTAGGAGACGCGCCTTCGGATGCGATTATTTTATTTGATGGGAAAAACTTAAATCAATGGGTGAGTCAAAAAGACGTTACCAAACCTGCGACTTGGAAAATAGTAAATAACGAATATATGGAAGTGATTCCGGGTTCAGGAGCTATTCAGACGAAAATGCAATTTGGAGATTGTCAATTGCACATCGAGTGGAGTGCACCTGATGTGGTTCTGGATGGCGGACAATGGAGAGGAAATAGTGGTATATTTTTGCAAAACAGATACGAACTCCAAGTATTGGATTCTTATAATAACAGAAGCTATAGTAATGGTCAAGCCGGAAGTATTTATAAAGATGTACCGCCTTTAGTCAATGCAATGAAAGCTCCTTTAGAATGGAATATGTACGATATTGTTTATACCGCGCCGCGCTTCAAAGCTGATGGAAGAATAGATGCACCGGCAAGAATCACGGTATTGCAAAATGGAGTGTTAGTTCAAAATAATGCAACTATAAGCGGATTGACACTTTATATTGGTTTACACAATTATCCTTCACCACATGGCGACGATGTAATTGCTTTACAAGAGCATGGTTGTAAGACGCAATTCAGAAACATCTGGATTAGAAAACTATAAAAAGAATTAAAAGGAGAGCTAAAAACTCTCCTTTTTTAATATTTATACTACTAACGAGAAGGTCTATTTTAGTGGATTCAAAATCACCATAACAAACGGTTTCTATTTTAAAGTCTAATTTCCTTATATTTGTTGACCAAAAAATAAAGTTATAGTGAGTCAAATCAATAAGCTAAAAATATTCAATGATCCCATTTATGGGTTTATTACCATCCCCAATGCCTTAATTTACGATTTAGTTCAGCATCCTTATTTTCAACGCTTGCGCCGTATTTCCCAAATGGGTTTGTCGTATTTGGTTTATCCTGGAGCAAATCACACTCGTTTTCATCATGCTTTAGGTTGCATGCACCTGATGCAAAAAGCGGTTGATGTATTGCGTTTTAAAGGTGTTTCCATATCTTCAGAGGAAGAAAATGCATTGTACATTGCCATTTTGTTACACGATATTGGTCACGGTCCGTTTTCACATGCGATGGAAAAAAGCATTGTCGAGGATGTGCATCATGAAGAAATATCATTGTTATTCATGAATCAACTGAATGTGGAATTCGACGGTCAGTTGAGTTTGGCCATTCAGGTTTTTAAAGGAGAATATGACAGAAAATTTATGTTGCAACTGATTTCCAGTCAATTGGATATGGATCGAATGGATTATTTGAAACGCGATAGTTTTTATTCGGGTGTGGCAGAAGGAAATGTGAATTCAGAGCGATTAATCCAAATGATGAATGTGGTCGATGATTTTTTGGTTATTGAAGAAAAAGGAATTTATTCTGTAGAAAAGTTCTTGATGTCCAGAAGATTAATGTATTGGCAGGCGTATTTGCACAAAACGAGTTTGGTAGCAGAGTTAATTTTGACGAAAGTCTTAAAACGTGCCAAAGAATTGACTTTAAAAGGAATTCAATTGCCTTGTAGCGAGCCGTTGCTTTTTTTTATGCAAAATAAAGTTACCTTAGACACTTTTGATACTGAAAACTTAGATTTGTTTTCCCAATTGGATGATTTTGATATCATTAGCGCTTTAAAATCTTGGCAAAAACAAGATGATTTTATATTGTCATCTTTAAGCAAAATGATTGTTAACAGGGATTTATGCGAATCAAGGGTTAAAATATTAAGTTTATAAAGGCAACTGCAATCTTTCCAAACAGATGTACTAATAATCCTTTTGTGGATCTAACCTTACTTGCTCTTTGAATATCTGTTTT
>NZ_JBLNKS010000020.1:0-75833 GCF_048276375.1 Flavobacterium sp. ZB4R12
TTGATACTGTATGTCCATTTGTTCTTTGAAAATCCATATTTCAAATGTACATTTTTAGAAGCTAAAAGCGAAATGCACTAAAGTGCATAGTTTTAACTACTTTTGGGACCAATAAAATGTAATTTCCAGCTCTCCGAAGTCTCCTTAATTCAAAAAAATAAAGTTAAAGTTAAAATGGTATATAAGTATTATGATTCGAGTTTATTTAGACAGAGTATATTGAATATTGAATATTGAATATTGAAAAAGGAGTTTAGTGGGTAGTTGGTGTAGTAGTGATATGTGCCGAGCCGATGGCTCTTTGTGATGCTGGAGTTCCGTTGTGTCAACTGGACTAAAGTCCAGCCTTACAAAATGGGTCGAGCCGATGGCTCTGAGACGTATGTAAAAGTTCCATAGGAACGGCACATATTGTAGCAACGGATTTTAATCCGTTGGTGTTAAAAACAAAACGGATAAAAAGTTCCGTAGGAACGGCACATCTTGTATCAACGGATTTAATCCATTGATGTAAATAAAAACGAATAAAGATTCATCTAAAATATAAAAAATGGCAAATACCTATCATCAAGTTTACATTCAAGCAGTTTTTGCAGTAAAGTACCGAGAAGCCGTAATTAGTAAGGAATGGAAATCAATCCTAATGGGCGTAATTGGTAATTTGATTAATGAAACCGGATGCAAAACCATTATTGTTAATGGTGTTGAAGATCACGTGCATTGTTTCTTGGGATTGAAACCAGTAGTTTCTATTTCAGAATTAATGAAAACCGTTAAGGCAAAATCATCCAAATATATCAATGACCATCAACTGACTGACAAAATCAAGATTTGAATGGCAGGAAGGTTATGGTGTTTTTTCTTATAGCCATTCCCAAGTTGATACTGTTTATAAATATATTGCCAATCAGGAAGAGCATCATAAGAAACAGGCCTTCAAAGAGGAATATTTGGCGTTTTTAGATAAGTTTGAAGTGCCGTTTGATGAAAGGTATATTTTTGAGGATCTGATATGACCCGAGCCGACCAGACCACAAAATGTTCCGCTCTCCTGCTCACCGCTCCCCGAAGTGTTCGTCGCTTTGTGCTCTGCGAAGTCTCCCGACTTCGCCACACACGCTGAGCAAGTAATACAAATCTACAATCAAAGTCATTGCAAAGAACGAAGTAAACTCACTATCAGAATAAACCATGACACGGATATACCAACACAACGAGATGCTTAAAGGTCTTCTCGGAAAAAGTCGGGAGACTTTTATTACTCTTACGTTTTTCAAGAACATTTAAAAAAATGCAAAGTCGGGAGACTTTGCAGAGCCTTGGGTGATTATATTTTGCAAAACTGGTTGCGGAATAGAAGTACTATTGAATTCATCGGTCTTTGGGAGCGTTTTAATAATCCCCTTTTTAATTCCATCGAATTCGATGGAATTAAAAACATGTCGGGTTCAAATAGTTTTTCACTTACTCCAAAAAGATGGATAGAGGCCACTAAAGCCATAGGTATTGTGTCTAAAACTGGAAGATACGGCGGTACCTTTGCACATAAAGACATCGCCTTTGAATTTGCCAGTTGGCTGAGTGCCGAATTTAAGTTTTATCCGCTCTCCGAAGTCTCACTACTTCTAAATAGTTCTTAAAAATCCAATAAGATATACCTAAAAACTATTTAAAACCTAAAAAACACATTACCCCTATTTTATACTCTTTATAAAAATCCCTATTTTTGCAGTCTAATTTTTTAGTCATGCCAAACAAGAAATACAAAATAGCGGTCATTCAATTGAATCTTAACGATATTGCCGAAAACAACTTGAAAAAATGCTTGAGTTGGGTTCGTGATGCCGCCAACCTTGGTGCCGAAGTCATTTCGTTGCCGGAATTATACAGCAGTCATTATTTTTGTCAAAGCGAAGATGTAGATAATTTTGCTTTGGCAGAACCATTATACAGCACTTCGTTTATTGCTTTTAGCGCTTTGGCAAAAGAATTGGGAGTCGTTATTATTGTTCCTTTCTTCGAAAAAAGAATGGCGGGCATTTACCATAACAGCGCTTATATTATTGATACGGATGGATCGGAAGCGGGATTGTATCGCAAAATGCACATTCCGGATGATCCCCATTTTTATGAAAAATTCTATTTCACGCCTGGTGATTTGGGTTTCAAAACTATTCCGACTCAAAAAGGAAAAATTGGAACGCTTATTTGTTGGGATCAATGGTATCCTGAAGCAGCTCGCTTGACGGCTTTAAAAGGTGCTGAAGTCTTATTTTACCCAACAGCAATTGGTTGGCATCCACAAGAAAAAGAGCAATATGGTGAAAATCAACATGGTGCCTGGATGAGTGTAATGAAAGGACATGCGGTTGCAAATGGCGTTTATGTTGCAGCAGCAAACAGAATTGGATTAGAGCAATACTTACCTGATACAGCGGGAATTCAGTTTTGGGGTTCTTCGTTTATTGCGGGACCACAAGGCGAAATTTTGGCACAAGCCTCACACGACAAAGAAGAGATTTTAATTGCTGAAGTAGACTTGGATTTACAAGAAAATGTACGTCAGAACTGGCCATTCTTCAGAGATAGAAGAATAGATGCTTTTGGTGATATAACAAAAAGAGCAATCGACTAATTATGACTACAAATAATAGAAGATTTCCTGCCGAATGGGAAAAACAACAAGGCATTTTGCTTTGTTTTCCGCACAATGGCAAGGATTGGCCAGGAAAATACGAAGCCGTACAATGGGCTTTTGTCGAATTCATAAAAAAAGTGGCTACTTTCGAGCAAGTATTTTTAGTGGTTGCCGATGAAAACCTGAAAAGAAAAGTATCCGAAATGTTGGAAACAGCTCATGTTGATCTATCAAATATTTCTTATATCATTCATAAAACCAATAGAAGTTGGATGCGTGATTCGGGTCCAATAATCGTTAAAAACGGAAACGAAAGAGAAGCATTAAACTTTAATTTTAATGGTTGGGCAAAGTATAAAAACATTCAATTAGACAAATTTGTTCCTGCTAAAGTGGGAGAATTTCTAAATATTCCTGTTACCCAAGTTGTATACAACGGAAAACCGGTTATTGTTGAAGGCGGAGCTATTGATACGAATGGAAGAGGTACTTTGTTGACTTCGGAAGAATGCTTAATACATCCTGATATTCAGGTTCGGAATCCAAATTTCACTAAAGCAGATTACGAAGCGATTTTCAAGGAATATCTTGGAATTACCAATGTAATTTGGTTAGGCGACGGAATTGAAGGCGATGATACTCACGGACATATTGATGATTTATGCCGATTTGTAAACGAAGATACTATTGTGACTATTGTAGAACCAAATCCTAAAGACAATAACTACAAACCGTTGCAGGACAATTTAAAACGTTTGCAAAATGCCAAATTAGAAAATGGTAAATCACCTGTAATTGTGGTTTTACCAATGCCTAAACGTTTGGAATTTGATGGATTGAGATTGCCAGCCAGTTATGCTAATTTCCTGATTTTGAACAATTGTGTTTTGGTTCCTACTTTTAATGACAGTAATGACAGAATCGCTTTAAACATACTTTCAGAATGTTTTCCTGATAGAGAAATCATCGGAATTAGCGCTACCGATTTCATTTGGGGTTTTGGAACGTTACATTGTCTGAGCCAACAAATCCCAGAATAAAAAATCAAGCTTTTGCTGTTGCATAAAAAAACACCAACATTATGTTGGTGTTTTTTTATCTTAAAATTGTTAATTACTCTTTAGTAAAAGGTATTTTCTGCCTATCACTCAAAATCATGTCTAATCCTGTTTTACTTTCATTAAATTGAAATGTAATTCCTGCTTGTTTAGACTCGAAAGTATCTTTTGCAATACGTTCAACAGTAAACTTTGGATAATCAGTCATTGCAACATTTAGAACATTGTTCTTTTCTGAAAACACAATTTTTATTGGAACATTTTTATTAGAATAGGTTCCTAAATATTCATCTAAGATAATGTCAACATCAATCATACCTACCGATGATGTCCAAATATTGTTGTTTTCGTTACTATCAGGAAATACGTGATCTGGATCTATTGTAATGCTTTCAATTTCCTCGGTAGAATTGTGCTTGAATGACCAGTCAATGTTTCTTTGCCAAATTTCAACCGGTAATTTAACTCGGGTTACCATTCCGCTTTTAGTTTTTATATCTAAAATAACCGGCATGGCCATTTTTTCTAAGTTATCAATTGAAATTATAACTCCTTGTTTTGGATCATTTTTTATATATTTAATCGAGTTGATTCCTTGGTCTAAACGCCAATTGTTTTGAAACCAGCCTCTCCAAAACCAACTTAAATCTTCTCCCGCAACGTTTTCAATTGTCCTGAAGAAATCATCTGGTGTCGGATGTTTGTATGCCCAACGTTCTACATAAGTACGTAAAGCCAAATCAAAACGTTCCGGCCCTAAAATCTGTTCACGCAAAATCACCAACCCTGCACTAGGTTTAGAATAACATAAAAGACCTATGTTGGCTTCTTTCATATTATCGGGTGAACTCATTATTGTTTCATTCTTTGGATTGGTATAATAATCCGCATATAAATGTAAATCCGAAGGTTTTGGTTTGTATTCGCCATTATTAAAATCTACAGCACTTAGCGAATTGATAAAAGTATTGAACCCTTCGTCCATCCAGGCAAACAAACGCTCGTTTGAACCGACAATCATAGGAAACCAAATGTGTCCAAACTCGTGATCCGTAACGCCCCATAAATCTTCCCCTTTCGATTCCCAACTACAAAAAACGATTCCCGGATATTCCATTCCACCTTCATTACCTGCCACATTTGTAGCTGCTGGATAAGGATATTCCATCCATCTTTTAGAATAATTTTCTATGGAAGCTTTAGTATATTCTGTTGAACGTCCCCAAGCATCATTTCCTGCACTTTCTACCGGATAAACGGAGATAGCCAATGATTTTTTTCCACTTGGCAAATTGATTTTTGCGGCGTCCAAAATAAATGCAGCCGAAGACGACCAGGAAACATCACGAGCATTTTTGATTTTATAATTCCATGTTTTAGTCGTTTTAGAAATTGTTTTTGACAAATTTCCAACTTCCTCAGCAGTACGAATAAAAACTGTTTTATCACTTAGTTTCGCTTGAACCAACCGCTTTTGCTCTTCGGTTGTATAAACTGCCGTAGGGTTTAGCAATTCACCGGAACAAACTACAATATGATTGGATGGCGCTGTAATATTCACTTCAAAATCGCCATATTCCAAATAAAATTCCGAAGCTCCTAAATATGGATTTACGTTCCAGCCTCTTACATCATCATACACACACATGCGAGGATACCATTGGGCTATAGTAAAAATTTTACCGTTTTTAGTCTCCAAAACACCCATACGATCCGAACCTTCAAAAGGAGCAATAAATGAAAAGTCTATTTTGATTTTCACGGTTCCACCTTTGGCATTCAATCCTTTCGGAAGGAAAACCTGAATACGAGTATCACTAATAAGGTACTTAGCCTCCGTTTCTGTTGATTTACCTTTGTTTATTGAAATCACTTTCACCGATTTTATTTTATGCCCACCGTCAAAAATTTGACCTTGCGCCCCATTTCGGCTTCCTGTAATAGGAACAACTGCATTTCCACGGGAATCTGACTTAAATAAATTTTGGTCCAAGTTCATCCAAACAAAAGCCATTTTATCAGGACTATTGTTAGTATAAGTGATGATCCCAGTTCCTGTAATTTCGTTGTTTTTTTCATCCAATTTCGCCGATAATTTATAATCGGCTCTGTTTTGCCAATATTCAGCTCCCGGCTGACCACTTGCTGAACGGGTACTTGTTCCGTTTTTGGTATAAAAAAACGGAGCAAAAGCATCATGGTAATCATACTTTGAAACTTCGTTAATCGTTGCATTTGAAGGAGTTTGTTGCGCCCAAATAGACGTAATTCCCAATAATAAAGTCAAATGTAGAATGACTCTGAAGCGAATGTTTTTCATTTTTTTGTTGTTTATATCACAAATAAATGAAAAAAAAGAGAATTTTAAACTATTTCGAAAGAATTGATTGAATTTAAAAAAAAATAAAATTAGACGTAATCCCAATTATTATTAAAAATTATAAAATATATTTACCATTTAAAATCAATTTTAAATTAACTGAAAAACCATTTTGACAACTACGATTAAAAACTCGAATCTAAACGCGGAAATTAAGCACTTAGGAGCTGAATTAGTTTCCTTAAAAACTAATTTGAACAAAGAATATATTTGGGAGGGAAATCCTGATTTTTGGGGCAAACACTCTCCCATTTTATTTCCAATTGTTGGAACTTTAAAAAACAATTCCTTTCATTACGGTAGAATCGAATATCATTTATCCCGTCATGGTTTTGCCAGAGATATGGAGTTTGAATTAGTTGATAAAAAGGAAAATAGCGCTACTTTTTCGATACAATCTTCTGAAGAAACGCTAAAAATGTATCCATTTGCATTTGAATTGCAAATCATTTATACATTGGAAGAAAATAATTTAGGTATTGAATATAAAGTTATCAATAACGGAAAATCACCGATGCCTTTTTCTATTGGAGCACATCCCGCTTTTGCTTTGCCGGGGAAATTCGAAAATTATTCCATTGCATTCGAAAAAGACGAAACTTTGGAATATTATCTTTTGGAAAATGATTTGATTTCAAATAAAACAAAAAAATTAGAAGCTCAAAACAAACGAATTCCATTGACTTACGAATTATTCAAAAATGACGCCTTAATTTTCAAAACATTAGAATCCAATTCATTGACAATTTTGGAAAATGAAAATCCGATTTTAAGAGTACATTTCGAAGATTTTCCAAGTTTAGGAATTTGGACAAAAATGAATGCGCCCTTTCTTTGCATCGAACCTTGGTTCGGTTATTCGGATACTAACGAAAATTTTGGAAATCTATTTGAAAAAGAAGGCATTCAAATTCTGCAAGAAAAAGACACTTTCAAATCGAAATTCAGCATCGAAATCCTTTAATTTGTACAAAAAAATCAATAAAATATGTTAACCATAAATTTTAATCCTTTTCCAAATCTGGAAACCGAGCGTCTATTATTAAGACGTGTTGATGAGAATGATGTAAACGAAATTTTCGCTTTACGTTCTAACCAGGAAACCATGAAATATATTCCCAGACCTTTAGTAAAAACTACTGAAGATGCCTTAGAACACATTGCTATGATTGATACTAAAATCGAAAATAACGAAGGAATCAATTGGGGAATTACGCTTAAAGATAATCCAAAACTCATTGGCCTTATTGGTCATTACCGAATAAAACCGGAACATTTTCGTGCAGAGATTGGTTATATGTTACTTCCTGAATTTAATGGAAAAGGCATCATTTCTGAAGCTGTAAAAGAAGCTGTTAATTATGGTTTTAAAGTAATGAAACTTCATTCTATTGAAGCAATAATTGCCCCTGAGAATCATGGGTCTGAGAAAGTTTTAGAAAAAAATGGTTTTGTAAAAGAAGCCCATTTAAAAGAAAATGAATTTTTTGAAGGTCGCTTTTTGGATACTGTTATTTATTCCATTTTGAATAAATACTAATCTTTAAACAATGAATATTTTCTAATTTTTTAAAATCACAAAAATTTCTTAAAAAATAAAACAGGAAATTTCTTAAATCAAATGTTTCTATATTTGTCGCCAAAACTAATTTCTTTAATGAAATAGAAGCTGGTTAAATTACTTTTATGAAACAAATACTTATATTTTTTATCCTTTTCTTTTCGATTCATTCACAAAGTCAAACCTATGTAAAAGTAAATGCATTAACTACTCCTTTCACTATTCCCAATGTGGGTATTGAAACCAGTATTGGAAAAAAATCTTCTTTTCAATTTGATATTTTAGTCTCACCTTGGAAATCTATAAATGGTAAACCAAGACAGTTTTACACTTTTATACCTGAATATCGCTATCATTTTCGTGAAAAATATAATGGCTTTTATGTTGGAGCACATATTGGAGCCAGTATATTTAATTTCCAAAAATGGAATTATTTAAATACAGATAAGTATGAAAAGGGATTTGGATATCTTATGGGAGCAACTATTGGATATCAAGCTAAAATAAATGATAAGTTTGTGTTAGATTGCTTTTTAGGTGGTGGCTCTAGTCAAGGTTTCTATAAAGGATATTATATTGGTACTAACGAACGTTATGAAACTGCTAAAAAATATAACAAAAGCGGGGAATGGATCCCATACAGAGGGGGCGTAATGGTTTCTTACAAATTAAATTAAACCTATTTCAGTAATTTAGGCAATGATTTTATGTACAAGTCTTCTACTTGTTTTCTAGCCCAATCAGTTTTTCGTAAAAAAGTCAGACTGGATTTTATGGTTGGATTATCCGTAAAACATTTAACTTTTATGAGTTCTCCCAAAGTATCAAATCCATAATATTCGACTAATTGTTCAACAATTTTTTGAAGTGTTATTCCGTGTAAAGGGTCTTTTGATTTCGAATTTTCCATTTTGCAAATTTAAGTATTTATATAAAAACAATTGGTGTTTCGTAGATTTGTTTCTACCTTTGTATTCCTATGCTGAAAACAATAAATATCTACAATAAAAGAGCCAAATTCGACTATGAAATAATCGAGACATTTACTGCTGGAATTGTTTTGGCAGGAACTGAAATTAAATCCATTCGATTAGGAAAAGCTAATATTACAGAGAGTTTTTGTGAATTTAGTAACAACGAACTTTTTGCCATCAATACTTACATTGAAGAATACGCTTTTGGAAATCAATTCAACCACAAAGCCAGAAGCGAACGTAAATTACTTTTGAATAAAAAAGAATTGAAAGGATTGATCAAAAGCGTTCAGGCCAAAGGACTAACCATTATTCCTTTGAAATTGTTTACCAATGAAAAAGGAATGGCCAAACTACAAATTGGTCTTTGCAAAGGAAAAAAAACCTATGACAAACGCGAATCCCTTAAAGAACAAGACACCAAACGTGATCTTGACAGAATAAAAAAATCATTTTAAATTATATTTTAAGTCTAAAATTATATTTTTTTATCAAAACAAAATGACTAAATTTGTCAAGACAATTTAAAACATTTTTTATGAAATGAAAACACTACTCAAAAATGCAAGAGAACATAAAGGACTCAAAACTAGAGAAGTGGCTCAACTTTTAGGAATTGATCAAGCATTGATTAGTAAATTTGAAAGTGGCAACAGAAAACCCACCAGAGATCAAGTTTTAAAACTTGCGGCTTTACTTGAAATAGATATAGAAACTATAATGGTAGCTTGGCTTAAAGAAAAAATTCTTTATGAAATAGGTCAAGATGAATTTGCATTAAAAGCATTACTGGTTGCAGAGGAAGAAATAAGATATCAAAGTAAATCTTCTAAGAAAAAGCTATCGACAACATTGCAAAAAATTTTAGACGAAATAGATTCCTTGAAGACAAAATTGGATTCTTTTAGAGCGTTTGATAGTTATCGAATTACTCAGGCATTAGAATTAGAATATACTTATGAAAGTAACCGTATCGAAGGAAACACCATGACGCTTCGGGAAACTGATTTGGTTATCAATGAAGGTTTGACTATTTCGGGCAAAAGTATGCGGGAACATCTTGAAATAATTAATCATCAGGAAGCGATTGCTTATATCAAAGATTTAATGCAAAAAAACACTTCCATAAATGAACGTGAAGTCCTTTCTATTCACAATCTTATTTTAAGAGGTATTCATCCGGAAGATGCGGGTCGCTATAGAAAAGTACAAGTGATGATACAAGGAAGTAGCCATATGCCACCACAACCTTTTCTGGTTGCCAAAGAAATGGAAGATTTTTTCATTTGGTTCGAAACCAATAAAAACAGTCTTCATCCTATAGTTTTGGCTGCCGAAGTACACGAACGTTTAGTCGCCATTCATCCATTTATCGATGGAAACGGCAGAACGTCACGCTTGGTTATGAATTTGGTTTTATTGCAACATGGCTACATCATCGCTAATATAAAAGGCGATTATGACAGTAGAATACAATACTACCAAGCACTAGAAACAGCTCAAACCAAAAATAACAAAGAAGACTTTTTACTGTTTATTGCTCAAATGGAAAAAGAAAGCCTAGAACGTTACCTAAGTATTATTGGTCAATAAAAAACCCGCTAAATACCTACCGTCTGGACACAATTTAAAATAGGACACAGATAATACAGATTAAAAAGATTTACACAGATTTTATGATATTATAAAAAAGAGAGCTATGAATTTCATTAATTTTCACGAATTAATTCGAGTAAATTAGTGAAATTCGGGGCTAAAATTTCGTTTGAATATTTATGTCCAGACGGTAGGCTAAATGCAGGTTTCTATTTTAATTTTTATCTTCTAATAATGGGACGAATCGGAATTCACCAAACTCATGTTTCTCAAATTGTGTTTCGTTTTTTCTTATTAGTAAAGTCATAATTTGGACATCTTCTCCTAACGGAATAACCAACCTTCCTCCTATTTTTAACTGTGCCATCAAAGGCTGAGGAATAAATGGAGCTCCTGCAGTTACAATAATACTATCAAAAGGCGCGTAACTTGGCAATCCTTTGTATCCATCTCCAAAAGAAAGATGTTTGGGACGAATACCTAATTTTGGAAATAAAACAGAAGTTTTCTTAAACAATTCGTTTTGTCTTTCTACGCTAAAAACTTTTGCTCCCATGGTATACAAAACAGCCGTTTGATACCCTGAACCTGTTCCGATTTCCAAAATTTTATGTTCTTTTTTCACTTCTAATAATTGGGATTGAAAAGCTACTGTATACGGTTGAGAAATGGTTTGGCCTGCTCCAATGGGAAATGCTTTATCTTGATAGGCATAATCTTCAAAACTGGAATTTAAAAATAGGTGTCTTGGGATTTTTTTTATCGCATCCAAAACACTTTTATCAGTAATGCCTTTTTGTTCTAGAACGCTTACTAATTGATTCCGAAGTCCTTGATGTTTGGCTGTGTCTTTCAAAATTTGATATTTTATTTTGGTAAAAATAGAAAACAATTTCTAATTTCAAATATTGAAAATTGAATTTAAAATACATTAAATAATTGTTCATTATCAATAAAAAATTAATCAATTTATTGCTATTTTTGTACAAATTACATAATTATGCTGAAAATTGGAGTATTAGGTGCCGGTCATCTAGGAAAAATACATTTGCGTTTATTACAACAATCAGAAAAATATGAATTGGTTGGTTTTTATGATGAAAATTTCGAAAATGGAGCCAAAATAGCTGCTGAATTTGGCTACAAACAATTTGATACTATAGCCAAATTAATTCACGCTGTTGACGTTATAGACATCGTTACTCCTACGCTTTCTCATTACAAATGTGCCAAAGTTTCCATCAAATCGGGAAAACACGTTTTTATTGAAAAACCCATTTCTACAACTGTTGAAGAAGCTGAAGAAATAATCGCTTTAGCCAAAGAATACAATGTCAAAGGACAGGTAGGTCATGTAGAGCGCTTCAATCCTGCATTTATTGCAACCAAAAACATGATCGAGAATCCGATGTTTATTGAATCGCACCGTTTGGCGGAATTCAATCCTCGTGGTACGGATGTTCCCGTAGTTCTTGATTTGATGATTCATGATATTGATGCTATTTTGAGCGTTGTAAAATCCAAAGTGAAAAACATTAGTGCCAGTGGTGTTTCGGTTATAAGTGAAACTCCGGATATTGCTAATGCCCGAATTGAATTCGAAAATGGTTGTGTTGCTAATTTAACTGCGAGCAGAATTTCGATGAAGAACATGCGTAAATCCCGTTTCTTCCAAAAAGATGCCTACATATCAGTTGATTTCCTTGAAAAGAAATGTGAAGTGGTAAAGATGAAAGATGCTCCGGAAGTTCCTGGTGATTTTGATATCATTTTACAAAATGCGGAAGGTGTAAAAAAACAAATCTATTTTTCAAATCCTGATGTGGAACAAAACAACGCTATTCTTGACGAATTAGAATCATTTGCTGATGCAATCAACAATGACACTATTCCTGTTGTAACATTAGAGCAAGCAACAGAAGCTCTAAGAGTAGCTTACCAAATTATTGATTGTTTTAAAAAATAAATAAAATTAGTTTAAAGTTCAAGATTTAAAGTTTCTCTAAGGTAACTTTAAATCTTGAACTTTAAACTTTAAACCAAAATATAAATGAAAACAATAGCTGTAATCGGAGCAGGAACAATGGGTAACGGAATTGCCCATACTTTTGCCCAAAGTGGTTTTACCGTAAAATTAATTGATGTTTCAGAGCAATCTTTGGATAAAGGAATGGCAACAATTGCTGCCAATTTAGACCGAATGCTCACAAAAGGAACCATCACACAAGAAGATGTTGTAAAAACAATTACTAATATAATTACTTACACAGATATCAAAGATGGCGTTGTAGGCGTTGATTTAGTGATTGAAGCAGCTACGGAAAATGTTGAATTAAAACTGAATATTTTCAAGCAATTAAACGAAGCTTGTTCTCACAATACGATTTTGGCAACCAATACTTCTTCCATTTCCATCACACAAATTGGAGCCGTTGTAGCACATCCGGAGCGCGTTATTGGGATGCACTTTATGAATCCGGTGCCTATTATGAAATTAGTAGAAATCATTCGTGGTTACAATACAAGTGATGAAGTAACTAAAATCATTATGGATTTATCCGAAAAACTAGGAAAAACGCCTGTTGAAGTAAACGACTATCCTGGTTTTGTTGCCAATAGAATTTTGATGCCAATGATTAATGAAGCTATCGAAACGCTATACAACAAAGTAGCTGGTGTTTATGAAATTGACACCGTTATGAAACTAGGAATGGGACACCCTATGGGACCTTTACAACTAGCCGATTTTATTGGATTGGATGTCTGTTTAGCTATTTTAAATGTAATGTACGAGGGATTCAAAAACCCAAAATATGCCCCTTGCCCACTATTGGTAAACATGGTTCGTGCCGGAAAAATGGGAGTGAAAACCGGAGAAGGTTTCTACGATTATTCTGAAAGCAAAAAAGCGGAGAAGATTGCTAAACAATTTATATAGTCTAAATGTTTAAAAGTCGAAAGTCTTAAAGTGAGTTTCTTTAGACATTCGACTTTAAGACTTTTGACTTTTGACATAATTATGGCCAAAATAGTTCCTTTCAAAGCAGTTCGTCCCACTCGTGATAAGGTATGTCTTGTAACTTGTCGTTCATACGATGAATATTCAGCGGCTGAACTGGCTGCGCAATTGGATTTTAATCCATTATCCTTTTTACATATTCTAAAACCTGCTTATACCAATCAGGAAACCGTTTCTTTTGAAAAAAGATACCGACAGGTACATCAAAAATATCAGGAATTCAAAAATGAGATTATTTTAGTCAAAGATAAAAAACCTGCTATTTATATTCATAAAATTATAACCAAAACCCATTCTTTTACAGGACTTATTGTTGGGACAAGTGTAGAGGACTATCGCAACAATATCATAAAAAAACACGAAGACATTTTAGCTTTTAGAGTCAAATTGCTTAAAGACTATATGAAATATTCAGAGTTCAATACAGAACCAGTTTTGATGACGTATCCCGACAATAAAACAATAGAAAATTGGATTTTTAATTGTACTCAAAAATTAGCCGATTTTGAATTTTCGACTACCGAAAAAGAAATACATTACTTGTGGAAGATTGAAGATTCTTTAGAAATAGATTGGCTACAGAATATATTTGCAAAAACAGAAAGTCTTTATATCGCAGATGGTCACCATCGCACTGAAGCTTTAAAATTATTGTCTGAGGAAAATGAAAATCCAGAAAACGCTGCAAAAGATTATATATTAAGTTATTTAATTTCCGAAAATAACGTCAAAATATACGAATTCAATCGTTTAATAAAAGATTTAAATGGTTATTCAAAAGAGGATTTCATCAAAGAATTGAATAAGAATTTTATTATTGAAAATAAACACCAACAGCCATTTAAACCTGCTGAAAAACATCAGTTCGGAATGTATCTTGACAATGAATTTTATAGCTTAATTTTACGTAAAGAAAATGCTTTTTTCAATACAGCCTTAGATAGTTTAGACACGCAAATTCTTTATAAAAAAGTACTCTTGCCGCTACTCGCCATCAAAGATTTACGCAATGACGAACGCATTGAATACGTGTCCGGAAAACAATCCGTATTAGAAGTAAAACATAAAATTGACCAAGGAGAATTTGAAATAGGCTTCATATTATTCCCTTCAAATATTGGAGAAATCAAAGCTTTGGCTGATGCCAATTTAATTATGCCTCCAAAAAGTACTTATATCGAACCAAAGTTCAGAAGTGGTTTAGTAATTTATGAACTTTGATTTCATATTTTAAAAAATAAATTAAAAGATTAAAAAAATGTCAATAGCTAAAAATTTACTTTCGATAAAATCTACTTTACCAGAACACGTAACCCTCGTTGCGGTTTCAAAAACCAAACCCGTTGCTGATTTAATGGAAGCATATGAAGCCGGTCAACGTATTTTTGGAGAAAACAAAATTCAGGAAATGGCGGAGAAATGGGAACAAATGCCCAAAGACATTCAATGGCATATGATCGGTCACGTCCAGACAAATAAAGTCAAATTTATGGCACAATTTGTGAGCTTGATTCATGGAGTGGATAGTTTGAAATTATTACAAGAAATCAATAAACAGGCACAAAAAAACAATAGAGTTATCGATTGTTTATTACAAATACATATAGCAGAAGAAGAAACTAAATTTGGTCTCGACGAGGAAGAACTCACTTCTCTCCTTTCTTCAAATGAATTTCAGGAAATGAAAAACATTCGAATCGTTGGATTAATGGGAATGGCTACTTTTACGGATAATAAAGACCAAATTAGAAAAGAATTCACTCATTTGAAATCGATTTTTGATGGATTACGTAAAGATGCATCAAGTAAAGACGCACTGCAGTGCGTCTCTACGTTATCAATGGGAATGTCTGGCGACTATCAACTCGCAATTGAGTGTGGAAGCACAATGGTTCGAATAGGAAGTAGTATCTTTGGAGGAAGATAAATTCAATGGCAATTTCAATAAAAAAATGAAACAAAGATGGACGTTAACGAACCTAATTTTGATAAAATTTACAATTTTGAAGATCGTTTGGTTCGTTTTGCTGGTGAAAGTATTTTCTTTGTCAGAAAATTAGAAAAAACATTTGAACTCGATTATTATAAAAATCAACTGATTTGATCCTCTGGCAGTTCGGCTCTTAATTACGGAGAAGCTCAAGGTACAATAACTAGTAAAGATTTCATTTTCAAAGTTTCATTGTCTGTTAAAGAATTGAAAGAGTCCAGAAATTCATTAAAAGTTCTTGATTATATTAAAGCAGGAGATTTAGAAGAAAGAAAATGGCTTTTGACAGAAGTTGAAGAACTTATCGCAATAGCTTCAAAAATGATAATTAACAAAAAATAATTTTTTCAATGGCAATAGCAATTACAATTTTCAATTTTTAAAATGATAAAATTGTAATTCGTTTTTTAAAATTGTAATTGATATTGATTTTTGAATTTGATATTGAAAATGTACGCAATACTCGACATAGAAACCACTGGAGGACAATTCAACGAAGAAGGAATCACCGAAATCGCCATCTATAAATTTGATGGTCATGAGGTTGTAGATCAATTCATCAGTTTGGTTAATCCTGAAATTCCAATTCAGCCTTTTGTAGTGAAACTGACTGGGATTAATAATGCCATGTTGCGTTCTGCTCCCAAGTTTTTTGAAGTTGCGAAACGCATTATCGAAATGACTAATGATTGTGTCATTGTCGCTCATAATGCTTCCTTTGATTACAGAATCTTAAGAACCGAATTCAGACGATTAGGATATGATTTTGAAGCCAGAACACTTTGTACTGTTGAATTATCCAAAAAATTAATCCCGGAACAACAATCCTATAGTTTAGGAAAACTGGTTCGTGCCCTTGGAATACCAATGGCTGACAGACATAGAGCCAGTGGCGATGCAATGGCAACGGTAAAATTATTCAAAATGCTTTTGGAGAAAGATTTAGAAAAAGAAATTGTAAAAGATTTCATTAAGCTAGAAATCGAAAAAGGAATTGCTCCAAAATTATTAGATATTGTCGCAAGTTTACCAGCCAAAACTGGTACGTACTACATTCACAATGAAAAGGGGAATCTAATTTATATTGGCAAAAGCCGAAACATCAAAAAACGTATCAACCAACATTTTACGGGAACTTCTGCTAAATGCAAAAAAATTCAAGCCGAAGTTTTCACAGTAACGTATGATGAAACCGGAAGCGAATTAATTGCTTTATTGAAAGAAAGTGAAGAAATAAAAGTCAACAAACCAATCCATAATCGGACGCAAAGAAAAAGCATTTTCCAATTGGCTTTATATGCCGAAAAAGATGAAAAGGGATATCTTAATTTGAAACTTCAGAAAGCGGATGGCAGAAAAAAAGAAATCACCTCATTCACTTCCCTGCAAGAAGGAAAAAATGCGTTGTTCAGAATTACTTCCCATTATAATTTGTGTCAAAAGTTAACTGGTTTGTATGTTTCAAAAACAAATTGTTTTCAATACAATATAAAAGAGTGTGACGGTGCTTGTATAGGAGAGATTTCTGCTGAAGAATACAACGCAAGAGTTCAGGGTTTTATAGACAAAAACAGTTTCGAAAATCAAAACATGGTGCTTATAGACAGAGGAAGAACCATCAACGAACGCAGTGCGGTTTTGATAGAAAATGGAATTTATAAAGGATATGCTTTTTATGATTTAAATTATCAAATCAACAACATCGAAATCCTTAAAAATATTATAATACCGATGCAAAACAATTGCGATATACGTAATATTATTCAAGGCCATGTTCGAAAAAGCAAAACACTAAAAATTATAAGATTTTAATCGCATTCTATTAGTCCCTAAACAAATATGCAAAGAATAAAATCAAAATTCGACAGTTTTAGACAAAAAACCAATGTCGTAATCTACGGAACAAATACGGCTTCCGGACGATTATTTGACCTCATTCTTTTAGGAATTATTGTGTTGAGTGTCATCATAGTTATGCTCGAAACGGTCAAAGGTTTTGATACAAAGTACCACAATGAACTTATTGTATTGGAATGGATTATTACGATTTTCTTTACTTTAGAATACATTCTTAGAATTATTTCCATAAAAAAACCCATAAAATATATTTTCAGTTTCTACGGGATAATTGATTTGATAGCTATTTTACCAATGTATTTATCATTCTTTTTTGTAGGAGCAAGTGTTTTAACGGTCATTCGAGCCCTTAGATTATTGCGGTTATTTAAGATTTTAAAACATCCGAAATTTTCTAGCCAATCCATTCATTTAAAAGAAGCCTTGATTGCCAGTCGAGGGAAAATACTTATTTTCATATATTTCATGTTAATCAGCAGCATAATAATAGGCTCCGTAATGTATATCGTTGAAGGAGAAGAGGGTGGTTTTACCAGCATTCCTATCAGTATTTACTGGACAATTGTAACGCTGACAACGGTAGGATACGGAGATATTTCACCCATAACTCCACTGGGACAAGCCATCGCCTCGGCAGTAATGATAATGGGTTACGGCATTATTGCAGTACCTACGGGAATTGTCACCGCTGAATTTGCTAACAACAATCGTAAAAAAAATAGAGCTGATAAAATCAACCCATGTCCTAGTTGTGGAACCGAAGGACATAAATATAACGCAAAATACTGCTATCATTGTGGTGCAGATTTATAATCTATTAATTTAAAGCTAATTCCAGTTGTACACTGCAACTCCTCGTTATTCAAGTTGTTTTTCTAAGGCATAAAAGGAGCTTCCTTTGGTCGCTCTTTTACACCACGAAAAAAGAACTTTCATAACTCCGGGGTTTTCGTTTCCACCTGGGCTAAAAAACATGAAATACCTAATAACTATTATCGGACCTACGGCTATAGGAAAAACTTCCTTGAGTATTGTATTAGCTAATTATTTTAAATGTGACATTATTTCCTGTGACAGCCGACAATTTTTTAAGGAAATGACCATTGGAACTGCTGTGCCAAGCAAAGCAGAATTAGAAACAGCACCCCATCATTTCATCCAAAATAAATCCATATTCGAGAATTATACCGTTGGTGATTTTGAGAAGGAAGCCATTGCCAAACTCAATGAATTATTTTTGACCAATGATTATGCGATTCTGGTTGGTGGTTCTGGTTTATATGTCGATGCTATCTTAAAAGGTTTTGATGAATTTCCTGAAATCGACTCGGCAGTCCGCTCAGAAATAACAGCTAATTATGAAAAATTAGGGATTGGATATTTACAACAAAAACTAGAAACACTAGATTCCGATTATTATAAAAGCTTGTCAATCGAAAATCCTCAAACTTTGCAAAACCCACAACGAATGATGCGTTTTGTGGAAGTATGTTTGGGTTCAGGAAAACCGTATTCTTCTTTTTTAAACCAGAAACAAAACACTCGAAACTTCACTCCTATTTTAATAGGTCTCGAAGCTGACAGAAAGATAATTTACAACCGTATCAATCAACGTGTTGACATCATGATGAACGAAGGTTTATTGGCTGAAGCGAAAAAATTATTTCCAAACAAGGAATTGAATGCTTTACAAACCGTGGGTTATAGAGAATTATTTAGTTATTTTGACAGAGAAATTTCATTAGAATTCGCCATTGAAGAAATAAAGAAAAACACACGAAGATTTTCTAAACGACAGTTGACTTGGTTTAAGAGAAATGAAAACACAAAATGGTTTGATTTTGAAACTCCTTATGAAGTTATTGTAGATTACATCAAAAAAAATAAAAGCTAACAAAAACTAGGAAACAATTTTAGACTGTTTTCCAAAAATTATAATTCACATAGAGGACATATCGGTATGAAAGCACTAAAACTAATTGGTAAAGTTTTATTTTTAATTTTTACTTTATATTTGATAATTCCATATTCAATAGCTTTGCAAATTAAAATTGAACAACCAAATTTTAAAAATTTAGATACTAAAAGCTTTGTCTTTTTGGGTGTAATTCTATTCATTTTTATAATAATAAACTTTAAATTGTTTTATCCTCATTTTAAAATAAATCCTAAATCTAAGAATACAAATTCGTAATTCATAATTATTTATATGCCAATAGCTCCAAATTTCACTTCCATTTTAAGCAAAGACTGGGAAATCAATTTTACTCAATGCGCACCAAATGGATTTTTAAAATACACTGACTTGTGTAATATTTTGCAGTTAACAGCAGCGGCACATTCGGAAATTGGCGGGATTAGTTTTTTGGATATGCAGGAATTCAATCAGGCTTGGGTTTTGAGCAGAATGCGTGTTGAAATTACTAAATTACCAAAATGGGGAGATATTGTAACCGTGAAAACGTGGATCAATTCGCTAGAAAATTCCCGTTCGGTACGTGCTTTAGAAATGCATGTGAATGGAGAAAAATTTGTAGGTTCTGAGACTTTTTGGGCCGTTTTCAACACGAAAACCCGCAGACCGGAAGGATTCGCTTTACCGTTTGAACATTTTGAATTATATCCAGAAAAAAGAGCTACTCAGGAAGGATTTTCTAAGATTAATTTCAATCATGAAAAAGAGATAGTTTTTGAAAAAAACGTGTTCTTGTCGGATTTAGATATTGTAAATCATGTCAATAATGTAAAATACCTGGAATGGTGTTTGGATTTGGTTGACGAAAAATTAATTCTGAATCAAGCAGTTAAAAGTTTTGAAATGAATTTCCTTAAAGAATTGTCTTTAAAAGATAAAGTAATCATTCATGAAAATATTTCTGAAAGTGAAACTATATTTAGTATTACAAAAGAGGATAAAACCAGCTTCGCTTTACAATTGAATTGGAAATAAATAATTATCTTCAAATTATGGATGATGTTAACCGATACGAATAACCCTGATTACTTCACTAAGTTAATATTTTTATTTGGTGTTCAGAATTTCATTTGAAGTGAAAAGCATTTTGAAATAAAAACCCACATTTCCCAAAGAAAAAAAGCGACCAAAGGAAGCTATCGTCTGGACACAAGTTTAAAAAGGACACAGATAACACAGATTGAAAAGATTTACACCGATTTTATGATATTATAAAAAAGACAGCCACGAATTTCACTAATTTACTCAATTAATTCGAGTAAATTAGTGAAATTCGTGGCTAAAATTTCGTCTGAATATTTGTGTCCAGACGGTAGCCAAAGGAAGCTCTTTTTTATGCTACTTTATTTTTTACAACTAATCTAAAACCTTCGCCGTGAATGTTTAAGATTTCAACATCTTCATCCAGTTTCAAATATTTTCTCAGCTTAGCGATATACACATCCATACTTCTCGAAGTAAAGTAGTTATCATCTCTCCATATTTTTGTCAAGGCCAATTCTCTTGGCATTAAATCATTTTCGTGAAGAATCAACATTTTCAATAATTCATTCTCTTTTGGAGACAATTTTATTGGTTCTTCATTATCATATGTTAGAAAACGAAGTTTAGAATTCAAATGGAATTTACCAATATTAAATTCAAATTGTACTTGCTCTGCTTTTATATCAGAAGATTTTCTTTGAATAATGGCTTTGATTTTCATCAACAATACTTCTGAATCAAAAGGCTTGTTCAGATAATCATCAGCACCTGCTTTATATCCTTTCAACACATCTTCTTTCATCGATTTTGCTGTCAAGAAAATAATTGGCACTTCATTATTCTTTTCTCTGATTTCTTTAGCCAGTGTATAACCATCTTTATATGGCATCATTACATCCAGAATACATAAATCATAAGTATCTTTTTTGAACTTTTCAAATCCTTCCATCCCATTTTTCGCTAAAGTGACATCAAAATCATTTAGCATTAAATAATCTTTTAGTACTGCACCAAAATTAAGGTCATCTTCAACTAAAAGTATTTTTTTATTTACATTTTCCATGTTCTAATTTATTAATGGTAATTTTATTATGAAGGTACTGCCTTTTCCCTTTTCACTTTCTACATAAACTTGACCGTTATGGTCTTCAACTATTCTTTTTACATACGCTAAACCTAGTCCGTGGCCTTTAACATTATGTATATCTCCTGTATGTTCTCTATAAAATTTTTCAAAAATTCTTTTTTGAGCCACTTTACTCATTCCTAGACCATTATCCTTTACTTTAATAATAACCATGTCTTTAACATTTTCGGTAAAAACATCAATCTCCGGAACATTTGGGGAATATTTTATTGCATTTTCTAAAATATTAACAAGCACATTCGTAAAATGCACATCATTTATTAATACAGTAGTTCTATTGGCGTCAAAATGACTTGTAATTGTTCCTTCTCTGTCTTCTAAAATCAAATTCACATGCTCGATAGCATCATTAATAACATCGTGAATGTTATTAGAATCTTTATTAATGTCTAATTCTTTTTTCTCCAGTTTAGAGATTCTTAAAACATTTTCAACTTGCGCGTGCATTCGTTTATTTTCATCTCTAATCATTTGAAGGTATCTAAAAACCTTTTCCTTATCATCAATTATTTTTGGATTCTTTATTGCGTCCAAAGCCAAATTAATAGTTGCTATAGGAGTTTTAAACTCATGCGTCATATTGTTGATGAAATCTGTTTTTATTTCTGATATGTGACGTTGACGAATCAATTGGTTCAATGCACTTGAATAAGCAATAATAATAATAAGCGTAAATATGATCGAAAGTACGGTTATACTAACGAGTTCAGATAACAAGAATTTCTTTTTATGAGGAAAAGTAACCAATAATTGGTATTTACTATTTCCTTCATTATCATTAAATATTGGAATCGAATACGTGGCTTCTTTATCATATTTAAAATCATCCGATTTTATTTTAGTAGCCAAATTATTGCTGTATATGCCAAATTCAAATTTTGTATTTACACCATATTCCTCTAGTTCTTTTTTTATCAATTTACGTAATAATTCTTTTGAAACTCTTTCTTCAAGAGGCATTGCGGATGCAATATCTTTAAAGAAAATTTCAAATTGCGCATTATCTAAAACATCTAAATTTCCGGATTTTTCAATCCTAACATCTGGTATTAAACTTTGTTGAACACCTGAATTATCTATATTGTTATTGTTATAAACTTCGGTAACGCGTTTAGAATTAAAACTCTTAAACCTTTCATTGTCAAATTTTTTATCAAAGAACGTTGAAGATATATTGTAATCTTCAGATATGATACTATTTGAATATATTATGGTTTTATTCGTTCTGGGATTCTTTTGAACGTAATAAAATTCTAATAAATCATTCTTTTTTGGAATCTTACCAGTACTGTCTTTATAATGATTGTATTTATCATAAAAACTGTATGCTTCCTGTTGTTGCAATTTATCGGCTACATTGCCAATAACCTGCTTGACATGAAATTTGAATTGTTCATCATTGTTTTTAAATGAGGTATTAAACCAATATACCTGAACAAGAATTATTCCTATCAGGGACAAACTCATCAACAATACGAGCAATCTAAAAAAAAGTTTATTCATCGAGACAAAATTAGTATTTTAACAATATATTAAATAATACATTAACCAAACATTAACATCTAAGACTCGTTTTGTTTAATCTTTAAAATTTTAAGAATTTTAACAACTTCTAATTTTGCCGCTTCAATTGAAGTATTTTCTATGACAAAATCGCTTTTTGAGATGCGTTGTTCATCAGTCCATTGTGCGTTTATTCGTTTTAAAACAAGTTCGCGTGTAGTCTTATCTCTTTCTAAAACCCTTTGAATTCTTGATTCTACTGGTGCTGTGACAGTTATAATTAAATCACACCTTTTATAATTTCCGCTTTCAAATAAAATGGCAGCTTCATAAATAATATATGGTGCTGCTGCATGTTGCAAAAGCCATTGATCAAAATGTCTTTTTACGGCAGGGTGAATAATTTTATTTAGTTCTTCTAATTTTTCAGGGCCATTGAATACGATCTCAGCCAGTTTTTCCCTACTCAATACATCATTTTCAAAAACAGAATTTCCAAATACCTTTTTAATTGCATCTATAATTTCTGAAGATTGCATAATTTTTCTGGCTTCGTCATCTGCGATGTAAACAGGAATACCAAATGATTGAAAATAATTTGCAATGGTTGTTTTTCCACTTCCGATCCCGCCTGTTAAACCAATTATTTTTGTCATACTAATTTTTGAAAAATAACTCGGGAAAAGCCTCTTGAGGTTTTTGCTTCAGAATGATGATTTTTATAAATGATTCTAAAAATCCTATTCCGTAACCATAAAATTGTTTCCAAACGGCTATTAATGATAAATACCCAATTTTAACACTCTTGTTCTGATAAGTAGACACCAAAAATAATACCAAAAAATAAACAAAATACAACTGAAGCAGCTGATCAAAATTGAAAACCAATAATAGTAAGGATGTAAAAAATCCTATTATAAAAACAGAAGGAAAGAAAAAAGTAAGTTTATTGTATTGTGGATACCAACTGTTAAGAATGGGTCTCGCTTTACCAAACTTATTCACCTGAATCGAAAACTTATCCCAATCAATTCTTCTCTTGTGATATACAAATGCTTTAGGAAAAAGTTTAGTCTCAAAGCCTAAATTCCATAAACGAATCGATAAATCTGGATCTTCCCCAGGATGAATATTACCAAAACCTTTGGACGCTTCAAAAGCTTTACGAGACAATCCCATATTAAAACTTCTAGGCTGAAACTTATCAATTTTTTCTGAACCGCCTCTAATTCCGCCAGTGGTAAGAAAAGAAGTCATTGCAAAATTGATTGCTTTTTGTATATCCGAAAAACTATCTAAAGCTTTATCAGGACCACCAAAACAATCTACATAATTTTGTTTTAAAGCTTTGTCAACTTCTGTTAAATACTCCTTTGGAATAATACAATCGGAGTCAAAAATAATAAAGTAATCTCCTTTTGCTTTTTTCATCCCGTAATTCCTGGAATCTCCGGGACCAGAATTTTCCTTGTAATAATAGGATATCTTTAATTTATCATCATATTTATGTACCACCTCTTCACAGGGTAATGAAGATCCATCTTCAACTATTACAACTTCAAACTCTTGATTATAATCCGATTGTGACAAACTTTCTAAAAGCTCGTCAACTTCTTCTGGACGATTGTAAACTGGAATAATTAGGGAAAATAACATAAATTTGAATGTGGTATTAAAAGGTGTATTTTTAGACTCCAAGAATTTTAACAAATATAATCTTTATCCATAAAAAAACCATCAACTATTAATTGATGGTTATATAAATACTTTTGTTTTTTATTCAAACATTTCCATTACCTCCTGACTTACTCCCATATTTGAGAATCCACCATCGTGTAATAAATTTTGCAAGGTTACTTTTCTGGTCAAATCAGAAAACAGTGTTATCGTATAATTAGCACAATCTAAGGCAGATGCATTTCCCAAAGGCGACATTTTTTCGGCAAAATTTATAAAACCTCCAAAACCTTTTACGCCTTGACCCGCAGTTGTGACTGTCGGAGATTGCGAAATGGTATTAACTCTTACTTTTTTATCTCTTCCAAAGAAATAACCAAAACTACGGGCTATAGATTCCAAATATGCTTTATTATCTGCCATATCATTATAATCAGGAAACACACGTTGCGCCGCCATATAAGATAAAGCAACAATACTTCCCCACTCGTTCATGGCATCTTTTTTGTACAAAACCTGCATTACTTTATGAAAGGAAACCGCCGATACATTCCAGCCTTTCTCAGTATAATCGTAATTTTGATTGGTATAATGATTTCCTTTTCTAACATTTACAGACATTCCGATAGAGTGCAAAACAAAATCAATTTTACCTCCAAGTATTTCCATAGCTTGATCCACCAAATTTTCTAAATCAGCTACGGAAGTTGCATCAGCAGGTATAATTTGAGAACCTGTTTTTTGCGCAAGCAAATCAATGGTTCCCATTCGTATTGAAGCCGGAGCATTAGACAACACGAAAGTCCCACCTTCTTCATGAACACGTTCAGCTGTTTTCCAAGCAATAGAATTTTCATCCAATGCTCCAAAAATAATTCCTCTTTTTCCTTTTAGTAAGTTATACATAATACAATTAATTTAAGTCTGTTTTTTATAAAAAAATAATGCACCTTAATTTCGAAATGAATAAAACCATTGTGAAATTAAGATGCATTACGGAAACTAAATATTTAATTTAGTAAATTAGGATTACCCAATACTTTCGATGTTTACCACTTCGTTTGTATCTTCTTTATAATCTACTCCACCTACTTCAAAGCCAAATAGATTGTGAAAATCTTTTCTGTATCCTTCTAAATCACCTATTTCAGATAAGTTTTCAGTAACAGCCTCAATCCACAATTTAGCTACTTTTTCTTGAACATCAGGACGCATTTCTAAATCGTCGATACGAATTCTTCCTTTTTCATCTACAGGAACTTCATTTCCGGTATATAATCTTTCTTGGTATAAACGTTGAATTTGCTCAATACAACCTTCATGAATTCCTTCTTCTTTCATTATTCTGTACAATAAAGAAATATACAATGGAATAACAGGAATCGCAGAACTTGCTTGAGTTACCAATGCTTTATTTACAGAAACAAATGCTTTTCCACCAATGTCAGCTAAACCGTCAGTGATCGCAAATGCAGTTGCTTCAAGATGATCTTTGGCACGACCTATTGTTCCTTTTCTATAAACTGCCTCAGTCAATGATGGTCCAATATAAGAATAAGCAACAGTAGTAGCTCCAGGTGCCAATAAATTTTCTGCTTTTAAAGCGTCAATCCACATACCCCAATCTTCACCACCCATTACAGCAATTGTATTTTCAATATCATCACCACTACATGGTTCAATAGAAATTTCGGAAACTTTACCAGAATGGAAATCAACAGTTTTGTTCGTAAAAGTACTTCCAATTGGTTTCAAAACAGAACGATGCATAACACCCGTAACCGGATGAACACGAACAGGAGAAGCTAAACTATAAATAACTAAATCCACTTGGCCTAAATCAGCTTTGATAAGATCTAATGTTTGTTTTTTTATTTCATTAGAAAATGCATCTCCATTGATACTTTTAGCATACAAACCTGCTTTATGAGCTTCATTTTCGAAAGCTGCAGAATTATACCAACCTGGTGAAGCCGTTTTTCCTTCAGAAGGTGCTTTTTCAAAAAACACACCAATCGTTGCTGCATCAGAACCAAAAGCACTTGTAATTCTGGAAGCCAACCCAAAACCAGTTGAAGCTCCAATTACTAAGACTTTTTTAGCCCCATTAATATTTCCTTTTGATTTTATATATTCTATCTGATTTTTAACATTTTGTTCGCATCCTTTTGGGTGAGATGTCGTACAAATAAATCCTCTCATTCTAGGTTCTATAATCATATTTGGTTATTCTTTAATTTAATTTTTTGTATAATTGTTTTTAAGCTTTCGCAAAATACTTCCTAAAAGGGAGCAAATATAAAGCAAAATATTAGTTCAACAAGGCTTTTGCGTGATTTAAGGCTGATTCAGAAACGATAGTTCCTGATAACATTTGTGCAATTTCCACTACTCGATCTTCCTCGTTTAATAACTTTAATTCAGATTGCGTATCCTCACCAACAGTTGATTTAAATACTTTGAAATGTGCATTTCCTTTTGCAGCGATTTGAGGTAAATGGGTGATGGCAAAAATTTGCATCTCCTGACTCATTTCTTTCATGATTTCTCCCATTCTGATTGCAATCTCTCCGGAAACACCGGTGTCAATTTCATCAAAAATTAGTGTTGGTAATTTTGAATATTGTGCTAATATTGCCTTAACAGCCAGCATAATTCTGGACATTTCTCCACCGGAAGCCACTTTTTTCAATAAGCCAAAATCAGTTCCTTTATTGGCAGAAAATAAAAACTGAAGTTCATCTTTCCCATTTTGAAAATACGTTTCGGTAGCATTAATGTCAATTTTGAAACGGACATTAGGCATTCCCAAAGTTTCTAAAATCGCAATCAACTTTTGAGATAAAACCGGAATAGATTGGAATCTATTATTATGAATTATAGCCGACATTCCATCTAACGTAATTGTTTTTTGTTCGATCGAATGCGTCAATGTTAGGACTTCTTCTTCTATATTTCCTAATTCTAAAACTGAATTTTCTAAGTTAGCTTGGATTTCAAGTAATTCATCCACCGTAGTAACCTGATGCTTCTTTTGCAAATTAAAAATAACCTGCAACTTTTGACTAATTAAATCCAATTGCTCCGGATCATTAACTAGTTTTTCTGAACAGCGATTCATCTCATCCGAAATATCATCAAACTCAATCGTTACGCTTGTAATTCTTTCCAATAAAGAATGATATTCAGCTGAAAAAGGAGCGATTTTTTGTAATGAAATTTTAATTTCTTTCAAATTATTCAAGACTCCTATCTGTTCTTCATTGGCAATAGCCAACCCTTTATCGATCGATTCTTTAATAATCTCCACATTGTTCAACTTCTCAAAATCAGCTTCAAGAGTTTCTTGCTCACCTGATTTTAATTGAGCCGCAACTAATTCATCCAATAAAAAAGTATTGTATTCCTGTTCTTTCTTAGATTCACTTTGTCTTTTCAGTAACGAATTCAATTTGGATTTATCCGATTTATAACTTTTCAAAAGCGATTGGTAATCCAGAATCGTCTCTTTATTATTGGCAATGGCATCTATAATATCGAATTGAACGTTTTCATCCGAAAGTTCTTGGGTTTGCTGTTGCGAATGAATATCAATTAAGAACAGACTCAATTCCTGAAGTTCCTGAAGATTTACAGGACTGTCATTGATAAAAGCTCTTGATTTCCCTGAAGGGAGGATTTCACGTCTAATTATAGTTTCATTTTCATAATCCAAATCATTGGCATCAAAAAATGGTAACAAATTATACTTTGAAATTTCAAAATGAGCTTCAATAATACACTTTTCTTCTTTATTCTTTAAAGAAGTTAAGTCCGCTCTTTTTCCTAAAACCAGTCCTAATGCTCCTAAAATTATTGATTTACCAGCACCTGTTTCTCCTGTAATTGTTGAAAAACCTTTTGAAAAATCGATAGTCAATTTTTCTATTAAAGCATAGTTTTTTATCGAAAGTGACGTTATCATTTATATATTGTTTTGTGATGAGGAGCTAAGGATTAAACTAAAAATTGAAGCCCAATTAATATTTTATCAGCACCCATTTACTTGAATTCAAAGGAGAAATTTTATTCAGATTATCGACTAAATCTGATATAGTGATACTTGGTCCGCCAGAAAATATAGAAACTATTTCATCTGATTTGGCATCAAAAAAAACACGCGTTAAAAAGGCATTAGGTCTTGAAGCATTTAATTTTGCCAGATTAATTAACGACCCTTTTATTTTTTCTTTAGAGGCTTTTAAATCCTGACTCATCAGGTCTAATCCGGTATGATAGTCATACATGGTTTGTCTGACTTGTTTAAATGCCGGGGATAAAATATCGTTTATCAAAAAATATCGATTTTGATTTCCATCCGTTTGCCCCCATCCTTTTGAACCTCCTTGTTGCGCAACATTGGAAATATTTTGGGCTATTTCAAAATTTGGATTTCCAGATTCCAAAACAAAAGTATCCGAATCCATTCCTAAAATCACATAACTGTAAAACGCTATTACCGAAACTAAATTAGAATCGAAAGTAGTTGGATTAAAAATTAAATTTTCAAACTCAGTATATCTAAAACTAAAGTCTTTGTCATTATAATTTAATACAGGAGATGCATAGGAGGAATTAAAAACTGGTCTTGATGATTGTACCTGAATAGTGGCTGTAAATTGGTCTGCGCTATTCGATGAAACGGTAATGTACATCGAGCAATTAATCTTTTCGTTTTGCTTGAAAGTCTGCCCTGTCCAATCCGTTTTGTTTACAAATTCACTTATCGATGTTTCCAGGGTCTTGAAAACTTGCTGATTTGCATTACTTAATTTTTGTGCATTTACTGTCACAGTACAATTTAACTGTTGCGCTTGCGTAAGCCCAAAAGTCAGTAGTAAAAGAAAAGTAATTATTTTATTCATCTGTAGCCTCTATTGTTTCTTATGGGTCATCTGTAAATCACACATCATCATTGCCGTTTGAATTGCAATCCGCTAGCTCATTTCATAAAAGTGCGCAATTACTTTATTTAGAATATCATCGGCAACTGCTTCTTTCGATTTCAATTCCATGGCTTCGATAGTAAAAAACTTATCTATAAAAGTAACTTTATTTGTTGCCTTTCCAAAACCAGCTCCTTTATCCTGCAAAGAATTTAGAACTATCAAATCTAAGTTTTTTTTCTGAATTTTCAACTTAGCATTTTCAATTTCATTTTCTGTTTCCAAAGCAAAACCAATTAAAAACTGATTTTTTTTACTTTGACCTAAAGAAGCCAGAATATCTTTTGTTTTCTCCAGTTCAATAGTGAAATCATCAGCATTCTTTTTTATCTTTTGCGAAGCTACATTCTTAGGCTTATAATCCGCAACTGCAGCAGCTGCAATTGCAACATCTACATCAGCATAATAAAGATGACAGGCATCATACATTTCCTGAGCAGAAACCACAGGAATCACTCTTATCAATGGATGGGTTGCTTTACAATGTGTAGGACCAGTAACTAATAGTACTGAAGCACCCAGATTTGCAGCACTTGAGGCAATATCAAAACCCATTTTTCCCGAAGAATGATTTCCTATAAAACGTACAGGATCTATCGCTTCGTATGTGGGACCGGCAGTAATTAATATTTTTCTTCCTTTTAATGGCAATCTGCTTTCTAAATCAGCTTCTATAAAGGCAACAATGTGTTCGGGTTCGGCCATTCTTCCTTCTCCTGAAAGTCCACTTGCCAATTCTCCACTTTCAGCAGGAATTATGGTGTCACCAAATTGAGTCAGAGAGAAAAAATTAGCAATGGTGGAGGGATGTTTGTACATATCCAAATCCATTGCAGGCGCATAATAAACTGGACATTTTGCCGATAAATATGCTGCAATCAAAAGATTATCACAAGTACCATTTGCCATTTTTGACAAGGTATTAGCAGTAGCAGGAGCAATAACCATTACATCAGCCCAAAGTGCTAATTCAACATGATTATTCCATCTTTCGTTTTGCTTCGCCAGTTCGCCCAGGTTGTCGTCCTGATTGTAAAAGCTGGAATATACAGGATTTTTAGATAACGTAGATAACGTTAATGGAGTTATAAAATCCTTAGAAGCAGGTGTCATTATCACTTGGACATGTGCACCTGCTTTTATGAAAAGTCGTACTAATGAAGCTGTTTTATAGGCTGCAATTCCACCAGAAATACCTAGTAAAATTTTCTTACCGATTAAAACTGACATTACTACTATTACTTATTTGAATCTCTGTGGTAAATTTTACCATCTAACCATTCTTGAACTGCTAAAGCATGAGGCTTAGGCAATTTTTCGTAAAATTTTGAAACCTCAATTTGTTCTTTATTTTCAAAAACTTCTTCAAGACTGTCATTATATGTAGCAAATTCTTCCAATTTCTCAGTCAATTCTTTTTTGATTTCAGAATTGATTTGGTTTGCTCTTTTAGCCATAATGGTTATCGCTTCATACACGTTCCCAGTAGGTTCCTCAATAACATTCTTGTTGTACGTTATTGTATTTACCGGAGCATTCGTCTTTTTTAAATCCATGACTTTATTTATTTAGTAAATTTTTGTAAATCTTTTTCAATTCTAGCGAACATTTCGTCTGCTTTCTTTTTGTATTTGGTATTAGCATCAAATTTAATCAAATTTGAATGTGCCACTACTGCAACATTTAATCGTTCTTGCATTTTTGCAGGAACACTATTGATTGCCAGTTGATAAGCCGAATCATATTTATAAAACAACGCATCTTCCTTGAATGTTGTTCCAGGATAATCAGCTATAAAATTATCAAAAGCAACTATCGCTGATTTAAAATCTGAAATAGTATTATATCCTTTTGCATTTTCATATACCTTTTTCTCTATTTTTTCACTTAGCGCTTTTACAGTTACATTTGCTTCTGTCAAATATTCCGAGTTAGGATAAGTATCAATAAATGTCTGTAATTTATCTATCGCTTTCACTGTATCTGCCTGATCTAAGCTGTAAACCGGTGATAACATGGAATAGCTTTTTGCACCTAAATAAGCTGCTTCTTGAATTTTCTCGCTTTTTGGATAACCCGAAACAAAACTTTCAAATTGATACCCAGCTAAATAATATTGCTTGGTTTTGTAATAGGACTGTGCAAACATGTAAAACAATTTTTCCGCTTGAGGTTTCCCTCTGTACGCCGGAGCAATTTGTTCAAAAATACGAATCGCTTTTGAATATTTACCTGCATCGTACAATTTAGTAGCCATTTCAAATTTTACAGCAATATCTTCGGTTTTTAATGCTTTTTGATATTCGTTACAAGAACAAAAAAGAGTAACGAGAAGCAATAGAGATATTATTTTTTTCATTTTTTTACTTTTTTTTACAATTTCTGTGTTGTGTTCAATATACAGAAAATCATACCGAAGTTTCGGTGGCAAATTTAGTTATTAATTTAGCTACTGCAAAATATATTTTTGCATAAAAAAAGACACTGCTTTTTACGCTTGTTTATTGATTTTTTCAACAAATTGCCCAATTCTGTTAGCCAATGATTCATCTACTTTTATCAATGGTAAACGAACTGTATTTTCAGCTATTCCCAGTGACAGAAACACTTGTTTGATTCCTGCAGGATTTCCCTGCTCAAAAATCATATCGATACCATCCGATAAAAGGTATTGCGTTTTGAATGCTTCCTCCACTTTTCTATTTAAACCCAATCGGATCATTTCAGAAAATTCTTTTGGAAAACCTTGTCCAATTACGGATATAACGCCAGATCCACCTGCCAAAACCATTGGCAAAGCAATCATATCATCGCCAGAAATCACAAGAAAATCTTTTGGTTTGTTTTTCAATATTTGCATCGCTTGAACAATATCTCCAGCCGCTTCCTTGATAGCAACCACATTTTCGAAATCATTTGCTAAACGCAAAACAGTTGAAGGCAATATATTACTTGCCGTTCTTCCGGGAACATTATACAAAATAACAGGAATCGGAGAGGCTTCAGCAACAGCTTTAAAGTGTTGGTAAATCCCTTCCTGAGTAGGTTTATTATAATAAGGTGAAACCGAAAGTATAGCCACAAATTGTGATAAATCTCTAGTTTTAAGCTCTTCTACAACTTTCATTGTATTATTACCGCCAACGCCTAATACCAATGGCAATCTTCCATTATTAATTTCTATTACCGTCTTGATAACTAATTCTTTTTCGTCTTGAGACAATGTTGCATTTTCAGCAGTTGTACCAAGCACTACAAGATATTCAATTCCATTATCAATTGAGAAATTTACAATTCTTTTTAATGCTTCAGTATCAATTGAAAAATCCTCGTTAAATGGTGTTACAAGGGCAACACCTGTTCCTATTAATGATTGCATATTGGATTATAATTTGTTTAATATTTTTAAATATCTAAATAATTCGTGAGTGAAAACTTTAAAATTTTCAGTATTGGTGTTAATCATCAAGTGATTTAATCTTTTGTCTATTGATGAAAATCCAACTTTAAATTGTGCTTTTGAATTGTGGGTAACAACCATTAAAATTGCTTTTTCAACATCATAATAACTAATTAGCAAATCAAACTTCTCGTTAACAAAATCATTTACCTGTGGATCTGTAATCTCCCCTTTCCAATTGAGATGTTTTGCTCCAAAAGCAGTATGAGTACGTGCATCGCTTTTTTTAAATTTGTCTTTGTAAACAATAACTTTAATATTGTTTGCTGAAATTCCGTTTGCTATTAACTCCTTAATCAAGGTCTCTTTTTTCGAAAAATAACTGGCGTCTATAAGTAACCCAACAGTTTGTATCGAAGTTGAAAGCGAACTGCTTTTAACATTATGCAAGCTGTTTTTTAATATTTTTTTTACAGAAAAATCCTTTATGTAATTTAAAAACATATTACTTTTACTTGATTACAAAATTAATTAATTAAGTCGCATTTGAAATGGTAAATCTAAAAAAGTATAACGATGTTTTAAAACTTTTTGTTATATTCTTAACATTTATTTTTATCACTTCCTGTAGTAAACAAAATTATTACGTTACGAAGATAGAAGGTAAAAGAATCCCAATTACTGAAAAAGAAAACCAAGTTCCTCAAATTGAAAATTTTATTAAACCATACCGCGAACACATTAATAAAGATTTAGACAGCGTTTTGGCGTATTGTCCGGTAACATTAGATAAAAGTTCCGGTAAATGGCAGACTACTATTGGTAATTTACTTGCCGATGTTACCTTGATGCGAGGCAATTTAATTATTAATGCAAGAGAAAAAAAGAATATCGATATCTGTTTACTGAATCATGGAGGCATCCGTTCTATTCTTCCAAAAGGAAATGTTACGAGCAGAACTGCTTTTGAAATTATGCCTTTTGAAAACAGTATGGTTGTTATTGCTTTAACAAGGAGAACAAGTTTTTGAATTAGTTGATTATTTTATTGCTGAAAAAAAACCACATCCTTTATCCGGTATAACCTTTACAATTGACAAAAATAATGCAGCCAAGAACATCTTAGTTCAAGGAAAGCCAATTGAAAAAGACAAAATTTATTATGTGGGTACCAATGATTATTTATCCAATGGTGGTGACAATATGAATTTCTTTAAAAAAGGCGTTCAGAAATATGTTTTAGATTATAAATTACGAAATATTCTAATTGATTATTTTAAAGAAGTCGATACAATTCCTGTTGTAAATGATATCAGAATTACTGTTGAATAGAAAATAAGTGTTCCGTTTTAAATAACTAGAAAATAGTTTCATAAATATACAACCCTAGCCCTGATGGAAGCGACATTCTTTATGTTTTTCTTTTAAAAACATAAAGATATAGCGGACAGCAGGACACGAGCGAAGCGAACTGACGAAGTAAACAGCTCCAAAAAAAATTAAAATGAAAAGAAGAGATTTTATTGAAAAAACCGCTGCAAGTACCGCTTTATTGAGTTTAGGATTGCCATTAACCAGCTTTACATCTCCGGAGGTAAAACACTTGACGATTCTACATACGAATGATGTACATAGTTATATTGATCCTTTTCCAGCTGATCATCCTAGAAATCCTAATATGGGCGGCGTTGTACGAAGAGCGGCTCTTATAGAATCAATCAGAAAAGAAAATTTAAATGTATTACTGCTTGATGCCGGTGATATTTTTCAGGGAACGCCGTATTTTAATTATTATGACAGTCCGCAATATGTTCCAAAGGATAAAATATGGCACACAGATAACACGGATTGAACGGATTTTGCACAGATTTAAATAACTGTTTGATTCACCGAGTAAAAAAATCCGTGTAAATCGGTATAATCTGTACAATCTGTGGGCTAATATTTATGCTTTATAAATGTACAAACGACGAAAATTGTATTCGAAATGATTTTAGTCCGCATTACGGATAGTCATATTAATTATTATGGCGGAGCATTAGAATTCAAATTGATGAGCATGATGCACTATGATGCCTCCACAATAGGGAATCATGATTTTGATAATGGTGTTGAAGGTTTGTATGCGCAAATGCCTCATGCGAAATTTGAATTCTTATCAGCAAACTATGATTTTAAAAACACAGTGATGGATGGTTTTGTAAAACCGTATAAAATATTTAATAAAAACGGCATTAAAGTTGGTGTTTTTGGTCTTGGGATTGAACTCGATGGATTGGTGGATAAAGCGATGTACAAAGAGACTGTTTACAATAATCCTGTTGAGGCGGCGCAAGATATGGTTCGGGTTTTAAAAAAAGAACAGCAGTGTGATTTAGTGATTTGCTTGTCACATTTAGGGTATAAATACAAAGACGAACCGAATAAGATTTGTGATTTAAAACTAGTGGAACTGACCCAAGATATTGACTTAATAATAGGCGGTCATACACATACTTTTCTTGATAAACCTACCGTTATAAAAAATCTTGTTGGCAAAGAAGTTTTGGTGAATCAAGTAGGTTGTTACGGAATTAATTTAGGTAGAATTGATTTTTATTTGGATAACAATAAACAGAATGCTTCACATGGAACATCAATTATTGTTTAATTTATTGACCCATTTATCGTTAGCAATAAAGTAATTGACCATGAAAAAATAAGAAAACACCTGACAGGTCATTTCGATCAGACTAAAAACGGAAAGTGATAAATAAAATCCATTCAGCACATAAAAAATATCAGAAAGCAATAAACAAACGGACATCAGCAGTAAATTTAGAAAAGCAAAAGTGCCTTTTGCAACGTAATTTACAACAGATATACAAATCAACATGCTTAATACAATACTATAAATTATAATAATTGAAAAATCTGTTTTCATTTTCTCCAATTGCAAACTCAAAATTGTAGTCGATAAAACAACCATCACAATTATTACAATCAGCAATGATAAAATATCTATTTTATCAAACTTTATTTTTTTTAAGCCACTAATAAGAGGAATGGCCAATAGTAAATAAACAATCAAAAAACTCAATACTGAACCAGTTTCTGAATCATTATAATCCATCAAAATAAAAACATCCCCTATAAAAGAAAACAGAAAAATACCAGCTTTTACTAAATCAATTTTATAATTATTGGTCGTAAAATAATAAATAAAAATTGAGGGTACCACCATAGACTTTGCATAGAGCACTAATGATTCCTGCCCTAGCAAATTAAATAAAATAGTCAATATGCAGGCGGAAAAATAAAGTATAAGAGAAGGTGTATTAGCTTTCATTTGTCAGTTTCATAAAATCATCTTCAGAAATTATCGGGATATTTAGTTTATTGGCTTTTTCTAGTTTGGCTGGTCCCATATTATCTCCGGCAACAACATAATCTGTTTTGGCAGAAATAGAACTTCCCACTTTCCCCCCGTTGTCTTCAATAGCTTTTTTCAAATCGTCTCTAGAAAATTTCTCAAAAACACCCGAAACTACAAAAGTTTTTCCAGAAAGTTTATCGGTGGCATTTGGGTTTATTTTTTCAATAATTTCAAATTGTACGCCATGTTTTTTTAATCTTTCAATAATCATTCTATTTTCTTGATTTTCGAAAAAGTCAATCACACTTTGTGCAATTCGGTCTCCAATTTCATCCACCAAAATCAAATCCATCAATGTCGCCTGACTCAATGCGTCAATGTTTTTATAATGCTTCGCTAATTTCTTAGCTACAGTTTCTCCCACATATCGGATTCCAATGGCGAACAAAACGCGTTCGAAAGGAATATTTTTTGAATTTTCTACCCCTTTCACCAAATTTTCAGCAGATTTTTGAGCCATTCTTTCCAAAGGAAGAATTTGCTCTACGGTCAATTCATATAAATCGGCATAATTATGAACCAATCCATTATTGAAAAGTAACGCTACAGTTTCTCCACCAAGACCTTCAATATCCATCGCTTTTCGAGAAATATAATGCTGAATCCTTCCGATAATCTGTGGAGGACAACCATAAAAATTCGGACAATAGTGATTTGCTTCGCCTTCACTTCGCACTAACTCAGTATTGCATTCCGGACAATGGGTGATGTATTTTGTTGGTTCTGTATTTTCTGGACGTTTGCTCAAATCAACGGCAATAATCTTAGGGATTATCTCCCCTCCTTTTTCTACAAAAACGGTATCTCCTACACGAATATCCAGTTTCTCAATTTGATCAGCATTGTGTAAAGAAGCACGTTTCACTATGGTTCCCGCCAATTGCACCGGCTCTAAATTTGCCACCGGAGTAATCGCACCCGTTCTTCCCACCTGATAGGAAATGGAGTTTAATTTTGTTGAAACCTGTTCTGATTTGAATTTATAGGCAATTGCCCAACGCGGAGATTTGGCTGTAAAACCCAATTCATCCTGATAGTGAAAAGAATTTACTTTTACCACTACACCATCCGTTTCGTAAGGAAGATTATGCCTATGAGTGTCCCAATAATCGATGTATTGAAAAACTTCTTCCAAATTATGAGCTAGTTTTGCTTCTTTAGGCGCTTTAAATCCCCATTGTCTAGCCGTTTCTAATCCTTCAAATTGAGATTTGAAAGGCAGATTATTTCCAATTAAAAAATACAACAAACAATCTAGTGGCCTTTTTGCAACTTCGGCACTGTCTTGCAATTTCAAACTTCCAGAAGCTGTATTTCTAGGATTTGAATATGGTAATTCACCAATTTCGATTAAATCCTGATTCATTTTTTCGAAACCGGCAAAAGGTAAAATAATTTCACCACGCACATCAAATTTATCGGGAAAATTTCCTTTTAACTTTAACGGAATTGATTTTATAGTTTTGATATTATTAGTCACATCATCTCCTTGAAAACCATCGCCACGAGTTATCGCTCGTTTTAATTTTCCGTTTTCGTAGGTAATACTGATTGATGCACCATCATATTTTAACTCACAAGTATATTCTAATGGAACATTTCCTAAAACTTTTTGAAGACGCTTTTCCCAATCTATTAATTCTTCTTTGGAATAGGAATTATCAAGAGAATACATTCGATGTACGTGAGGAACAGTTTGGAAGTTTTTTGTAATCGTACCTCCTACTCGTTGCGTAGGTGAATTTTCATCAAAGTATTCTGGAAATTTATTTTCTAAGTCTTGAAGTTGTTTTAATTTCAAATCAAATTCATAATCAGAAATTATTGGTTTATCCAACACATAATAATTGTAATTGTGTTGATTTAATTCCTCTCTTAAAGTTTGAATCGTATTTTGAATGTCCATAGAAAATAAAAATTGGCTATTTTAGTTTTTGAAAAAGTGTACTAAAATAACCAAATTAAAAGAAACTGCAATACAATTATGACTCTATAATTGTATTTATTTGTTGGTATAAAAGGCCATCACTTAAAAAAGAACCTTGTTGTACTAATGCGAAAATTGAGGTGTTACGCTCTTCGGTAAACTCTTTTTTCCCTACTTTCATTTCAATTGTATCGGTAAACATGTTATCACTAAGCCATTGCAATCCTTCTTTGGTCAGGAAATCAGTTTCAGGAACTAATGATTTCAAAACAATTGATTGAACATGGGTATCAAAACAATGAAAAAGGAAAATATGATTTTTGGAAAAATGCTCTAAATAAGTTGCTTTTGAAAGAACCCCTTCCCAAATCAAATCAGAAAAAACATCTAGTTCTTGTTCTGCTACTTCAGGTTTTTCCGCTTTTATTTTATCCCACTCCGCTTTATCAATTGCTTGTGTAGCTAAAAATGTACTGAATTCCTGATTCAATTCTTCAAATTGTTCTTTTGTTAATCTTGAATATTTCATTATTCTATTTTAGTATTTAACTTTTGTTTTTCAACTGCCCTTTGACGTTTTAAAGCAAAAAAAGCCCTCTCAAACGAGAGGGCAAATTTAATATATTTTTTATCTTTTTAGAAAATATATCTAATCCCAAATTGCGCTTGCCATCTTGAAGCTAAACTAGCATCATAACTGAAGGTTTTAGTTTGCGTTCCATTAAACGTATAAGTAGGAATGTTTGCAGTATTAACGCTAACACCTATTGGTTGTACACTGATTGGTTGTTGGATTAATCCCCAATCTGAGTTCAATAAATTTCCTATATTCAAAACATCAACACTGAATTGAATTGTATTTTTCTTTTCTGAAGCTGAAGAAATTTTAAAATTGTAATCTTGGATTAATTTAAGATCCCACTTACCTCTCCAAGGAGATAAAGCACCATAACGTTCTGCATACTGACCTCTTCTTTCATTCAAATAATCATCTTGTTTGATGTAATTATCAAATGCCGCGCCTTGTCCTACGCCAGAAAAAATCATAGTGCTAATTTCTGCTGTAGTTGGGATGTAAATTAAATCATTCCCAGACGCACCATCATTATTAATATCACCTCCGTAAGTATAATTGAAACGACCTCCTTGAGCGTATTCAAAGAATGTAGAAATAGTGGTTGCCCATTTGTCATTACCATATTTCCATTTTTTAGAACCCACACCAATAAAACGGTGTGTATCTCCATATTTAGAATTAGAAAGCACGTCATTATTTACATTCCCTAAAGCTGGGTTAAAATTAAAGGCATCACCAGTAATTTCAGCTTCTATAGAATTCACATCTTTAGATTTCAAATAGTTATAGGCTAAACTAGCAAACAATCCATTGTCAAATGTTTTTTGCACTTTAACAGAAGTGTTAAATGCACTTCCTTTTTTTGAATTAGTCAATACATAAGCATGAGCTCTTGCAGGAAAACCATATTCATTCCAAGTACCATAATCGTTAGATCCATAAATTGGTCTATTATCTACACTATTTAATTGACTTGTAGGTGTTTTTAATCCCCAATCCTGAACATGGACAGCATTTATATCTTTATTATAAGACATATCAACTGTAAGAATATAATTGTTTTCAAATTTATGGTCGATACCTAAACTAGTTCTCCAAACTTGAGGAAATTTAAAATCATTATTAACAACTTCATAGAAAAATGGATCCGTACCACCTACTTGGTTACCAATCCATACAAATGGTAGTTTTCCAGTAAAAATACCAGTTCCACCACGCAATTGTGTTACTTTATTTCCATTTACATCCCAATTGAAACCTACTCTAGGAGACCATAACAATGCATTTCCAGGTAGTTTTGTAGAATCAAAATTTACTGTGCTTCCGTCTTTTGGATTATAATAATTGATAGTTGGAACATATCCTTCTGAATTATCAGTATCAATAAATTTCTGTATTAAATCTGAGGTATTAAAATACAATGGCTTATCAGCTCTTAATCCATATATCAATTTGAAATTATCATTGATATTCCATTCATCCTGAACATAAAATGCTAATTGACCTACAGTAGTTTCAGCTAAATTCCAACCTCCATTTGTTCCATCCTGAAGTGCATTTTTTGTATCAAATGTTGTTTGAGCAGCTGCAATCGCAGAAGCATAATATCCATTTGCAATATTAGCATCAAAACCAGCCATATCTGTACTTCCAAAAACATCAAAACCATATCCCTTAAGATTGAATGAGTTTTTGAAAATGAATTTTTCGAATGAGAAACCTGCTGTATAAGTATGATTTCCTCTTACAATATTTAAATTATCTGTAACTTGAATTACTTTTTGGTCTAATTTATTATTGATTGAAAATGGCTCATGCCCTGCAATTATATAAGGAGAACCGTCTTTAGTTATACTAATAACCGGTGCCGGTGCAGAAAAAGGTTTTCTAAAATCATTAAAATGCGTATAACCTGCTTGCAATTTATTAGTAACTACCTCGCTAAATTTAGAGTTCAACTCCACTAAGAAAGAGTTAATTTGATTATTGATCTGATAACCTGACTTTTCAAATTGCATTGTATTCACATCAGGTCCTCTACGAAGAATTGCTGTAGGATGTGCAGGTTTATCTTTGGATGCATCCAAGAAATTATAAATAAAAGCCAATTTATGATTATCATTAATGTTCCAGTCAAATTTTATAATTCCTTTATTTGAATCTGAATTATGAGTAAATCCTTGGTAAGCTCCTGTATCGTAACCTAACTTTCCTAATTCAGTAGACACATGCATCAAATCAGTGGCTAAAACTCTGGATTCATTTACGCCAGTTGTAGCATTTCCATCATTAGCAACAACATTTGAACCTAAATCGCTTCTTTTATCAATTTCATAATTAGCAAAGAAAAATAATTTGTTTTTAATAATTGGACCTCCAATACTCAAACCCGCTTGAGTTTGTTCTAAAGAAGGAACAAATATCTTCTCTCCATGCACTTTACTACCCGTTAAATCTTGGTTTCTGTAAAAAGCATAAGCAGTACCATGAAATTCATTTGTACCTGATTTTGTAACTGCATTTACAGAAGCACCTGTAAAACCAGACAAAGTCACATCATAAGGAGCCGTGGCTACCTGAATTTGATCGATGGCATCTAGTGATATTGGCTGAGAACCTGTTTGCCCACCAGGAGTTGCCGCATCTAATCCGAAAGGATTATTGAAAACAGCTCCATTCAAGGAATAACTGTTATACTGGTCATTTCTACCGCCAAAAGAACCGCCACTTGCTGAAGGCTCTAAACGCGTAAAATCTTCAGCTGATCTTGAGATTGATGGCAATACTGCCAATTCTCTTCTACCTATAGTAGTCTCAGCGCCAGTTCTTCCACTTTGAAAAACTTTATTTTTAGCCCCAACAACTTTTACTTCTTCTAGCTTTTGACTTTCATCTTTCAAAACAACATCTAAACTAAAGACTTTACCTAAATCAAGGTAAACATCGTTAAATTCTTCAGTTTGAAATCCAATAAAAGTTACCACAATTTTATATGGCCCTCCAATTCTCATATTCAACATATTGAATCTTCCATCAGCATTCGATACTGCAGAATACTTAGTTCCTGAAGGAGTATGAATAGCAAGTATCGTTGTTCCTGGAAGCAACTCATTACTAGAACTTTTCACTATTCCCTTAATACTAGATGTTGTAGTTTGACCTATCATCGAGTGAAGACCAAATACAAAAAACAATAAAATAATAATTTTTTTCATTTATTTGAATGTTAGTTATTTTGGGCAAAATTAGCCAAAAAAAAATCACTCCTAAGAGCGATTTTTTTATTTTATTAACAAAATGTTAGCCAAATGTTATTTTTCAGCAACAATTTCATAAGGTAATTCAATAACTACATCTCTGTGTAATCTAACGCTAGCAGCATATTTTCCTGTACGTTTAACGATTCCACTAGTAATAAATTTTCTGTCAATTACTTGACCGCCTTTTGCTAATGCTTCAGCGATATCAATATTCGTGATTGAACCGAATAATTTTTCACCACCTGCTTTTGCGAAAATTTTAATTTCGATAGCTTTTAAAGTTTCAGCCAATGCTTTAGCATCGTTTACTACTTTTTCTTCTTTATGAGCTCTTTGTTTTAGGTTTTCAGCTAACACTTTCTTTGCAGAAGAAGTTGCCAAATGTGCGTGTCCTTGTGGGATTAAAAAGTTACGACCGTAACCATTTTTCACAGATACAACATCATCTTTAAAGCCTAAATTTTGTACGTCTTTTTTAAGTATAAGTTCCATAATTTCGCTTCTTTATTATTTTAGTAAATCAGCCACATATGGCATTAATGCTAAGTGACGTGCTCTTTTTACAGCAACAGACACTTTTCTTTGGTATTTCAATGAAGTTCCTGTTAAACGACGAGGAAGAATTTTCCCTTGTTCGTTTACAAATTTCAATAAGAAATCAGCATCTTTATAATCAATATATTTGATACCTGATTTTTTGAAACGACAGTACTTTTTAGTTTTGTTTGTTTCTATGTTCAAAGGCGTAAGATATCTGATATCTCCGTCTTTTTTTCCTGAAGCCGATTGTTGTAATGTTGCCATGATAATTAAGCTTTTGTAGATTTTAATTTAGTTCTTCTTCTTTCAGCCCAAGAAATAGCGTGTTTGTCTAAACTTACAGTTAAGAAACGCATTACTCTTTCGTCACGTCTAAATTCGGTTTCAAAAGCAATTAGAACTTCTCCTGCTACTTTGAATTCGAACAAATGGTAAAAACCACTTTTTTTGTTTTGAATTTCGTAAGCCATTTTTTTAAGGCCCCAGTCTTCTTTCGATACCATCTCTGCTCCTCTACTAGTAAGAAAATCTTCAAATTTGCTTACTGTTTCCTTTACCTGAACTTCAGATAAAACGGGATTTAAAATGAAAACAGTTTCATAATGATTCATAAATATTTTATTTATTTGTTAATTTGGGTGCAAAAGTAATCAATTATTTTAAATAAACAATGATGATTTTACTTTATTCGTTGTATGGTAAAAAAAACCGATAAAGATTAGTTTTTTCAATAAATGATTATTAAATTTACTACTCCAAATCTTAAAATACGAAAATTATGAAACTTAATTGTGTAGTAGTTGATGATAGTTCCATTCAAAGGATGATCATCGCAAAGTTAGTGAATAATCATCCAAATCTACATTTAATTGGAGATTTTTCTAATGCAATTGAAGCTAGGAGTTGCATGTCTGTACATAATGTAGATTTAATATTTCTAGATATTGAAATGCCTGTAATTAGCGGTTTTGACTTTTTAGATGGTTTAAAAATAAAACCACAAATTATTTTCATTACCTCTAAAGCCGAATATGCCATGAAAGCATTTGATTATGATGCTACCGACTATCTGCAAAAACCTATTGCTATAGATCGTTTCAATGCATCGGTTAGAAGAGCAATCGATTTATATTCTCTTAAAAAAGAAAATAAAGAAGAAGAAGGTGAACATATTTTCATTAAGAGTAATCTGAAAAAATTAAAAATTTTCACTTCTAAAATTAAATGGATTGAAGCTTTTGGTGACTACGTTAGAGTTGTTACCGAAGAAGATAGTAACTTAGTGCTTTCTACGATGAAATCTTTTGAAAATGATTTGTCTAAAGAAAAATTCATCAGAGTTCATAAGTCCTACATCATAAATATCGACAAAGTAGAACGTTTCAACAGTAAGTTTGCCGAAATTGGAATTACAAAAATACCTTTGAGCAGAAACAAAAAAGAAGATTTAGTTAAAGCCCTATCATTTGCATAAAATTACTTTTAATAAAAATCGACGTTTAGCGTAACTTTTATAGCTCTGTATTGAGCAACAGCCTCAAAACTATTCAATATCTTTTGGATAGTTTTTTTTGTGTTTACTATAGACGTGTTTTGTGGAATTTTAATTATAATCGTTCGTATGTATTCATTCCTAATTCTATTTATAGCTGGTTCCTCAGGACCTAATACCGGCATATTAAGATTTTGACTCATTACTTGATACAGCCACATGGTGCCTTCTTTTAGTTTATCGAAATCACGCTGTTTTAATGTCAGTTTTATGATTCTGAAATAAGGCGGATATTTATAAATTTGCCTGTCATACAATTGCTCCTTATACATTCCCAGATAATCATTATTTGTTACCTGCTGTATCGTATTATGATTAGGATTATACGTTTGAATAATAACTTTTCCTTGTTTCTCCGAACGTCCTGCTCGACCTGCTACTTGAGTCATCATTTGAAAACTTCTCTCGAATGCTCTAAAATCAGGATGATACAACATGTTATCCGCATTCATGATTCCTACCAAAGTCACATTATCAAAATCCAATCCTTTAGCTAGCATTTGCGTTCCAACTAAAATATCAATTTCTCTATTCTTAAAACTATCGATAATTTTCTCAAAACCAAATTTACCACGCGTGGTATCCTGATCCATTCTTCCTGTTTTTGAATTTGGAAAAATAGAAATCAATTCTTGTTCTATTTGTTCGGTTCCAAAGCCTTTTGTAGTCAAATCAACACTAGAACACGAATGACAATGGGTAGGTTTTGCCGTTGTATACCCGCAATAATGACAACGCAACTGGTTTTTATGCTTGTGATACGTCAAACTCACATCGCATTGTTGGCATTGTGGCACATGACCACAAGTAATACATTCTATTATTGGAGAATAACCTCTTCTGTTTTGAAACAAAATCACTTGCTCACCTAATGATAATGCGGTATTGATTTCTTCAATTAAAACATCACTGAAATGTCCCGTCATTCTTTTCCGAAAGTATTTATCTTTCAAATCCACCAATTCAATATTTGGCATCATTACGTTTCCAAATCGTTTCGAAATTTCTACTAAACCATATTTTTCCGATGTTGCATTAAAATAGGTTTCTATACTTGGTGTTGCCGAACCTAATAAAACTTTTGCTTTATGCGAATTAGCCAAAACTACCGCAGCATCACGCGCATGATAACGTGGTGCAGGATCTACTTGTTTGAAAGTTTGTTCGTGTTCCTCATCTACAATTACAAATCCCAGATTATGAAAAGGTAAAAACAAAGCTGACCTCGCTCCTAGTACTACTTGTGCTTTCTCCGAATTTACCAAAACTTGATTCCAAACCTCGATACGTTCATTATTATTATATTTCGAATGAAAAACAGCTACTTTATTTCCAAAATAAGTTCTCAATCTTCCTACTAATTGCGTTGTCAAAGCAATTTCGGGCAATAAATACAATACTTGTTTTCCAGAATCAATATATTCTTCGATGAGCTTAATATAAATCTCCGTTTTTCCACTGGAAGTTACTCCATGCAACAAACAGACTTCTTTTTGAGTAAAACTAGTTTTAATTTCTTCAAAAGCAGTTTGCTGTGCCTGACTTAATTGAAGTTCTTCTTCTCTTATTTTTCCATTGAAATTTACTCTGTCTTCCTGAAGAAAATAATCCTCAAATATTTCTTTTTCTATTAATGCCTTTATAATTGCCGAAGATGAATGAGCCGCCTCGACAAGTTTTTTAACCGTTATGGGTTTAGCTCCGCTCCGTTCGGCTTCGCCTCGGGTCTTTTCGGTAGCGCTCAATTGAAAATAACTCAGTACAATTTCCTTTTGTTTGTTGGCATTTTTCAAGGTTTCCAACAATTCGCCCAAACCAGCATTCGAATCATATTTAGAATGCAAACGCACATAACGAACCAACTTAGGTTTATAACTTTCTGCAATTTCTTCCTGAAGCACTACTATATTTTTGTCAATCAGTTTTTGAATTACAGGAAAAATATTTTTTTTGTTTAAAATTGATATAATATCCTGCACTTTCAAGGAACTTTGCTGCTGTAAAGCTTCGTAAACCAAAAATTCATCATCCGAAAGGAAACTTTGATCCACAAACAAATCTTGTTTTTGAGAAATTACGGTTTCGCTTTCCAGCAAAAGTGCGCTTGGTATAGCGCTACGATACACATCCCCAATAGCACACATATAATAAGACGCTATCCATTGCCAGTGTGTAATTTGGATTTCAGTAACAATGGGGTTTTCATCCAGAATTTGGTGAATTTCTTTGGCTTCGTATAAAGTGGGTTTATTTTGATGAATTTCTATAACTAGCGCCGTATAAATTTTACTTTTACCAAAAGGTACCGCCACACGCATTCCTTTCTTGATATAATGAAATTCAGCTTCAGAAACGCTATAGGTAAAGGTTTTGGCAAGAGAAAGAGGTAAAATTACTTCGACGAAATGCATTTTTAGATTTTTAGCTATTTGTTATTATTGGACAGGCATTAGATTCATTCCATTTAAAATCAACTTTTTACTCTGTACCAATATTGTGTTCGCCCAAACAATGAAATTCCAATAAAACCACGAACTTTAAGTTTGTCTTTTGATTCTAATGTAATATAACATTTATAAAGTTTCCCGTTTTTAGGATCTAAAATTTTGCCTTTAGTATATACGTTCCCATCTTTTGTTAATCCTTTTATGACTATCATTCCAAGAATAGGTTTGTTTCTATCCTCACCTGAACAATTGCTACAAACTTTTTTTTTATGTTCTTCTTCCAGAATCTCAATTACTTTACCATAAATTTTCCCAGATTCCTCATAGATTTCCACTATTGATTTGGCTTTTCCAGTTTCATCATCGATGGTTTTCCATTTGTCAATAACCGTTTGATTTTGACCATAGAAAATGGCAACAAAAAACAGTGCTATAATAACTAATCTACTTTTTTTCATGATACTTGTTTTTTTGCTCTCGCAAGTTAGAGACTTCAAATAAATTGATTGTAAAATTAAACATTAAAAAGGAAAAGATTGTAATGAATAGCAGGAAATAGCTTCATAACTTCATTGGATTAAATACTGAAAATTATTTTTTTGAAATTGTTCAGCCTGTTATTTCGAAAACGTTTGAAACTTTAAACTTTGCTTCTTTACGTCTTTGTCACCCGAAATAAAATCAATAAATTAGCCACTTGAAATTCTATACAAAATAACAATGAAAAATACTGCGCTTACGCACATACACGAGAGTTTGGGAGCAAAAATGCTTCCGTTTGCCGGATACAATATGCCTATTTTATATGAAGGTGTGAATGCTGAACATGAAACGGTTCGAAATGCCGTAGGTGTTTTTGATGTTTCTCATATGGGTGAATTCTTACTTACCGGACCAAATGCGTTGGCTTTAATACAAAAAGTAACTTCTAATGATGCGTCTACTTTGACTATTGGAAGAGCACAATATTCTTGTTTGCCTAACAATGACGGCGGAATTGTAGATGATTTGATCGTTTACAAAATGAAAGAGGAGCAGTATTTATTAGTCGTAAATGCTTCGAATATTGATAAAGATTGGGATTGGATTGCTGCACATAACGATTTGGGTGTAGAAATGAGAAATTTATCTGATGATTATTCGTTATTGGCAATTCAAGGCCCAAAAGCTGTTGAAGCCATGCAATCATTGTCTTCAATAGATTTATCGGCAATTCCTTACTACCATTTTGAAGTTGGTGATTTTGCAGGAATTGACAACGTAATTATTTCGGCAACAGGTTACACTGGTTCTGGAGGATTTGAAATTTATTGTAAAAATTCAGAAGTAGAACAAATTTGGAATAAAGTTTTTGAAGCTGGTACTCCTTTTGGAATTAAACCAATTGGTCTTGCTGCTCGTGATACCTTACGATTGGAAATGGGATTTTGTTTATACGGAAATGACATCAACGATACCACTTCTCCACTTGAAGCTGGTTTGGGTTGGATTACTAAATTCACAAAAGACTTTACCAATTCAGAAAATCTGAAAAAACAAAAAGAAGCGGGAGTTTCTAAAAAATTAGTGGCTTTTGAAATGCAGGAACGTGCCGTTCCAAGACATGATTATGAAATCGTTGATACTTCAGGAAATGTAATTGGAATCGTTACTTCAGGAACAATGTCGCCATCAATCAATAAAGGAATTGGTTTGGGTTATGTAACCGTTGAAAACAGTGCTTTGGACAGCGACATATTTATTAGAATTAGAAAAAATGATGTTCCTGCCAAAGTGGTAAAATTGCCTTTTTACAAGAAATAAAAATAAATGAAGAAAATTTCACTCGTATTATTCTTGACTACATTTTCACTATTTGGTCAAAATGATGCCAAAACTTGTGAAATACTTTCTAAAATAAATGCGTTAATTCAGCGCGAACATATTAATCCAAAACCGGTAGACGACAGTTTATCGGTTTTTGTTTTTGATTCCTTTATTGAAGAACTTGATCCTTCGAGAACTGTTTTTCTAAAATCAGAATACGATATTCTTTCGCAAAAATATCGCTTGAATATTGACAATCTTATCAAAGATAAAGACTGTGCTTTTCTAACCGAGATTTCGACTGTTTACAAAAAAGATCTTTTAAGAAATATGGACCTTTTGGAAAAGATTGATAAAGGAACTGTTGACTATGAATTGAAAGACACGATTCGGTTTTATAAAAAAGCATTCCCAATCTATTTATTAGACAACCAAGTTGAGAAAGTTTGGAGAAAAAAAATTAAATATGGAATTCTGGATGATATAGCCCAGACAAGCAAAAATCTGGATTCTATTAAAGCCAATTTTAATGCATTGGCAATGCATTCTAAAAATACAATTATTCAAAATGAACTTTGCAGAATAAATAGCATTTTGCAAAATGAATCTGGCTTACAAGAAAGTCTTTACAATCATTTTTGTAGTTACTTTGACCCACACACTTCTTATTTTAGCGATGATTCCAAGTCAAGTTTTGTAGCCTCATTATCCAAAGAACATTTATCATTAGGACTAAATGTAAGTTTAAATAAAAAAAGCGAAATTATTGTAGATGAATTAGACCCTAATGGACCCGCATTTCTTACTGGAAAAATAAAAAAAGGAGATCAAATTATTTCGATTTCAAACCTAAAGGAAACTTTACTGGTTTCATGTGCTTCACTGGAGGCAATTTCGAATATGATTCTCTCAGAAGCCAATAAAAACATTGTACTAACGCTGAAACGCAATTCCGGAAAAAACTTTGAAGTACTCGTAGAAAAGCAAGTCATAAAAGACGAAGAAAATACCGTTTACAGTTTTATTGTAGAGAAAGACATCAAAATAGGATATATAAAAATCCCCAGTTTTTATGCCGATTTTGAAGGTAATAATGGCAAAGGCTGTGCTCAGGATGTTGCCAAAGAAATAATCAAATTACAAAAAGATAATATCAAAGGATTAGTTATTGATTTAGTGGATAATGGTGGCGGTTCCATGGAAGAAGCGATAAAATTAGCCGGAATGTTTATTGATGACGGTCCAATATCCGTAGTAATTGATAATAAAAAAGTACAAACTACAATTGATGATCCGTATAAAGGAATGCTTTACAAAGATCCAATTGTACTTCTAATAAATGGTAATTCGGCATCAGCGAGTGAGTTTTTCGCATCGGTTCTTCAAGATTACCATCGGGCGTTATTAATTGGCAGCATCACTTTAGGTAAGGCAACTATGCAAACCATAGTTCCATTAGAAGAAAATGATAATAAGAATTTTGTAAAAGTAACTGTCAATAAATTTTACAGAATAACTGGAAAAAGTCTTCAAAGTTTGGGCGTTTTTCCAAATGTAGTTCTGCCGGAAATCTACGAGACAATATTTCCAAAAGAGAATAACTTCCCTACGGCTTTCAAAAATGACAGCATCAATCCTTTCATTAGATTTAGGCCTTATGCAAAAAATAATTTGATTCAAAAAGTATTAGAAAATAGCAGGCTACGAATTGTTAACGACGACTATTTTAATGATATTAAAACAATTAATAAAAGAATCGACGATTTGGTAAACCAACCAAAGAAAGCAATACCATTGACAATTGATACAGTTTTTGAGGAACAAAATAAAGTCAGTGATTTATGGGAAGAGATTAATTCTTTTGATTCCGGAAGTATTGATTTGAATGTTTACAATTCTGATTTAAATCGATTCCTTCTCGCTATTCATCCCTCAGAAAAAATTAACAATCAATTCCAATTGGATGCATTAAAAAAGAATCACTACTTGAATGAGGCCATTACAATAATTGAGGATTTCAATGCTTTAAAATAAAATAACAGTATCAATTTATTTTTAATTCGATAAAAGAATTTAATTTGATTTTGGTAAAATAAGGAATAACTGTATTTTTGCAGTTCAAAATAATAAACTAGCAATGGGAAGAGCGTTTGAGTTCAGAAAAGGAAGAAAAATGAAACGTTGGTCAGCAATGGCCAAAGCATTTACCAGAATTGGTAAAGATATTGTAATGGCTGTAAAGGAAGGTGGTCCAAATCCTGATGCCAACTCCAGATTAAGAGCAGTTATTCAGAATTCCAAGGCAGTCAATATGCCAAAAGAAAATGTAGAACGTGCTATCAAAAAAGCAACGGATAAAGACACCGCCAACTATAAAGAGGTTTTATTTGAAGGATATGCACCCCATGGAATTGCAATTCTAGTTGAAACAGCAACTGATAATAATAACAGAACTGTTGCCAATGTCAGAAGTTATTTTAACAAATGTAACGGTACAATGGGAACGCAAGGTTCAGTTGAATTTATGTTTGACCATACGTGCAACTTTAGAATTCCGGCAAACGGAATTGATCCTGAAGAATTAGAATTAGAATTAATCGATTTCGGCGCGGAAGAAGTTTTTGAAGACGAAGACGGTATTTTAATTTATGCGCCTTTTGGAAGTTTTGGAACGATTCAAAAAGAATTAGAAAATAGAGGATTGGAAATCCTTTCTTCCGGATTTGAAAGAATTCCTCAAATAACTAAAAAACTGACTGAAGCACAAGCTGCTGATGTTGAGAAACTAATCGAAAAAATTGAAGAAGATGATGACGTAATGAACGTTTATCATACAATGGAGGAATAGTTTACAGTATTCAGTGAACAGTATTCAGAAAAACACTAGAAAAACTCCGGAGAAATCTGGAGTTTTTTTTGAGTTTGTCCCGTATTTTGTCATTCCGACGAAGGAGGAATCTCACACAAAGCGAACTATCCTGATGAGATTCCTCCTTCGTCGGAATGACAAAAAAAAACAGAATGACTCTGTTAAAAAGAAAAACTCCATCAACTTTTAGACTGACGGAGTTTTTTATCTTAATACTTTATACTAATTAATACTTCTTATTTTATAAATTCAATTTTCTGAGCTTCTTCTTCGTTGATACTATCAAAGAAACCTTGTTCGTTCATCCAGTCATCGCTAAATACTTTACTCATATAACGAGAACCGTGATCCGGAAAAATGGCGATTACATTACTGTTTTTATCAAATTCACCTTCGTCTGCATATTGCTTTATAGCCTGCATTACTGCTCCGGAAGTATATCCTACAAATAAACCTTCTTTTTTAACAATTTCTCTGGCAGAATGCGCACTTTCTTCATCAGTAACTTTCATGAACTTATCGATAAGATCAAAATCAGTTGCAGACGGGATTAAGTTTTTACCTAAACCTTCAATTCTGTAAGGATAAATTTCATCGTTATCGAATTCCCTGGTCTCATGGTATTTTTTTAATACGGAACCAAAAGCATCTACTCCGAGAATCCTAATATTAGGATTTTGTTCTTTCAAGTATTTTGCAGTTCCTGAAATAGTTCCTCCTGTACCGCTACAAGCGATAAGGTGTGTGATTTTACCATTTGTTTGTTTCCAAATTTCTGGCCCTGTAGATTTATAATGTGCATCAATATTCAATTGATTGAAATATTGATTGATATAAACAGAACCTTTCGTTTCTTCGTGCAAACGTTTGGCTACATTATAATACGAACGCTCATCATCAGCGGAGACATGTGCGGGACAAACATAAACTTTTGCTCCCAAACTACGTAACATATCTATTTTATCTTTGGATGACTTAGAACTAACAGCAAGGATACAATTATAGCCTTTTATGATACTTACCATCGCCAAACTAAAACCGGTATTCCCGGATGTAGTTTCAATAATGGTATCACCAGGAGATAAAAATCCTTTTTTTTCAGCTTCTTCGATTATGTATAATGCTATTCTATCTTTAGAAGAATGTCCTGGATTAAAAGCTTCTACCTTTGCGTAGAAATTACCTTCTAACTCTTCGGTGACTTTATTTAGCTTAATAAGTGGGGTGTTACCTATTAATTCTAAAACATTATTATAAGCGTTTATTTCTTCTTTCATAAAAAAATAGTTAGTCGCAGGCAATTTTTAATTTAACCACGAACGTTGCAAATTTAACAAAAAAAATCTAATTACTTTTTAATTTTCTCTAAATCTAATAAAAAACTAAATTCTTTTGCTAATTCCTTTATAGCTTCAAACCTCCCAGATGCTCCTCCGTGACCTGCATCCATGTTAGTATCAAGAAATAAGACATTCGCATCCATTTTCATTGTTCGCAATTTTGCGACCCACTTAGCTGGTTCCCAATATTGTACCTGTGAATCATGAAGACCCGTAGACACATACATATTGGGATAATTTTGTTTTTTTACATTGTCGTAAGGAGAATACGACAACATGTATTGGTAATATTTCTTTTTATTTGGATTCCCCCATTCATCATATTCTCCAGTTGTAAGAGGTATACTATCATCAAGCATCGTAGTAATTACATCCACAAAAGGAACTTGTGCTATTATTCCATGATACAATTCAGGTGCTAAATTCACCACAACTCCCATTAATAAACCTCCGGCAGAACCCCCTTCTGCATATAAATGTTTTGGTGAAGTGTATTTTTGATCAATCAGAAATTTAGAACAATCGATAAAATCAGTGAACGTATTTTTCTTTTTTAATAATTTTCCGTCTTCATACCATTGTCTTCCTAAATCCTCGCCACCACGAATATGCGCTATCGCAAATATAAATCCTCTATCTAATAATGTTAATCGGGTCGATGAAAAAGTAACATCCATAGAATGTCCATAAGAACCATAAGCATATTGCAACAATGGATTATTCCCGTCTTTTTTCAACTCTTTTCTATACACCATAGAAATAGGAATTTTGGCTCCATCTTTGGCAGTTGCCCAAACGCGTTCTTCTTTATAATTATTTTTATCAAATTTGCCACCAAGAACCTGTTGCTCCTTTTTGATTTCCTTTGCTTTGGTTGTCATATTGAAATCAATAACCGAAGAGGGAGTTGTCATGGATTGGTAGCCGTAACGCAAAATTTCTGTTTCAAAATCTACATTGGTCGTGGTATAAGCGGTATAGGTTTCGCTTTCAAAAGGCAAATAGTATTCCCCTTCCCCACTCCAAGGCATGATTCGGATTTTATTCAAACCATTCGAACGTTCTTCGACCACTAAATAATTAGCAAAAATTTCGATGTCTTCTAACAAAACATCTTCTCTATGCGGTATAACTTCTGTCCAATTTTCTTTTGATGTTGCGGTTTCGAGCGTTTTCATCAATTTGAAATTTTCGGCTTTATCCTTATTGGTTAAAATATAAAAGCTATCCTTGTAGTGATTGATACTATATTCTACTCCTCTGATTCTTTTTTGAAAAATTTCAAATTTCCCATCTGGAGTGTCGGCATTTAGAATTCTATATTCTGTTGTCAGTGTACTTCCAGACTCAATTGCAAGATATTTTCTGGATTTAGATTTTGCAATTTCGACATTATAAGTATCATCTTTTTCAAAATAAACTAAAACATCATCCGCTTGTTTTGAACCTAATTTATGTTTGAAAATTTTATCGGATCGCAAGGTAACTTCGTCCTGCGAAGAATAAAAAATGGTATGATTATCATTTGCCCAAACAGCAGTTCCAGTAACCTTTTCTATTTTATCTTCTAAAATTTCATTGGTTTCCAAACTTTTAACCTGAATAGTATAAATTCTTCTTCCAATAGTATCCGTACTATAAACAGCTAATTTATTATCCGGACTAATACTCAAACCACCTAATTGAAAATAAGATTGTCCTTTGGCCAATTCATTACAATCGAACATGATTTCTTCTTTTGCCGAAAGGCTTTCCTTTTTTCGGGAATAAATAGGATAATCCTTTCCAGTTTCAAAACGGGTGATGTAGTAATATCCGTTGTATAAATAAGGAACCGATTCATCATCTTCCTTGATTCTGCCTTTCATTTCTTCAAATAATTCTTTTTGGAAATCTTTGGCATGAGCAGTCATTTTATGATAATACTCATTCTCTTTATTCAGGTAATCAATAACTTCCGGGTTTTCTCTATCGTTCAACCAAAAATAATTATCAATTCTTGTATCCCCTAAGTTCTCTAAAGTTTTCGGAATTATTTTAGCAACTGGTGGTTGTATATTTTCTGGCATTGTTTGCGCGTTTATTTTAATAAGTGAAGCTACAAAAATAGCATAAAGACATTTTAAAACGATTCGATTTTTCATCTAATTTAACATTGCTTATTACATCGAATGTAGTAATTTCGTAATTCAATAATTTAAAATAGCACAAAATGGATTTAATGGGAATGATGGGAAAACTTAAAGAAACCCAACAAAAAATAGAAGACACAAAAAAACGTTTAGACACAGTCCTTATAGATGAACAAAGTACTGATGGTTTATTGAAAGTTACTTTAACAGCCAATAGAAAAATAAAATCAATCACAATTGACGATTCTTTATTAGAAGACAAGGAGCAATTAGAAGATTATTTAATTCTAACTATAAATAAAGCGATTGAAAATGCAACTAAAGTAAATGAAGCGGAACTTGATGCTGTTGCAAAAATGGATATGCCAATGATTCCAGGAATGGACAATCTTTTTAAATAAAAAAATTTCAAGTGTAAGGTTTAAAGTTTTTAGCATTGTCAAAAACTTTAAACCTTACACTTGAAACAAATCTTTCAAACTACTATACTAATTTTTGTAGTGTTTCTAGAACATAAGTATGCATCACTTCTCTATAATCAAGGTGCGTTACTATCCTCAATTTTCCATGTCCCATAGAACTGATTGAAATATTTTTTTGTTTTAACAGCTCTATTAAATTCTTTTCAATGCAATTTGGAACTAATGAAAAAATCAAGATATTAGTCTCAACAGGCTCTACTGAAGCGACCCAACTTGCCTTTTTTAATACTTCGCCAATTTCTTTAGCTCTTCGATGGTCCTCGGCAAGACGTTCCATATTATTATCTAAAGCGTAAATTCCGGCTGCCGCCAAATATCCTACCTGACGCATTCCGCCACCCAATATTTTTCGGATTCGCAATGCACGGTGAATAGTAGCTTTATCAGCTAATAAAACCGAACCAATTGGCGCTCCCAATCCTTTAGACAAACAAACAGAAATAGTATCGAATAGTTTCCCAAACGCTTTTGGATCTTGCTTTTTGGCTACCAATGCATTCCAGATTCGGGCTCCGTCCAAGTGAAATTTCAAATTATTGGCATCGCAAACCTGTTTTATTTTTTTTAAATCTTCCAATTCATAACAAGCTCCACCACCTTTGTTAGTAGTATTTTCTACACAAACCAAACTCGTTAAAGGACTGTGATAAAACTCAGGATCATTAATTGCTCCAGCCACTTGTTCAGCAGTTATCATTCCGCGATTTCCATTTAATAAGCAACAAGAAACGCCGCTGTTAAAAGAAACGCCTCCGCCTTCATAATGATACACATGCGCATATTTATCGGCAATTAATTGTTCGCCTGGTTGTGTATGTAATTTTATCGCCGTTTGGTTTGCCATAGTTCCTGATGGAAAAAAAAGCCCTGCTTCCATCCCGAACATTTCGGCAACTTTAGCTTCAAGTTCAATAACAGTTGGGTCTTGTTTGTAAACGTCATCCCCCACTTTAGCATTCAACATATGCACTAACATTTCGCGAGAAGGTTTGGTTATCGTATCGCTAACTAAATTTATTTCCATATATATTTTTATTTTCAGTACGGACAATTCGCGAATTGTCCCTTCGTAAAATTTTTCTATTTTTGTGCCACAAAATTACATAATACCGTTTGTTAATTCAAACTAGTTCAGTTAAAACTAAACTAAATGAATGATATAACGGTATTTTTTATAAATATTTGAAAACAGACCAATTTAAATTAATATAATTTATGACAACTACCGAACAAATAAAGGGTATTGTAGAGCGCCTTGGTGCGTTGAGGAGGTATCTTTGACGTTGATGCCAAACTAATTGAAATTTCAAACGAAGAAGAGAAAACTTTTGCACCCGACTTTTGGAACAATGCAAAAGAAGCTGAAGTCATTGTAAAAAATCTTAGAAATAAAAAAAAGTGGATTGAAGATTATAACAAAGCAGTCGAAATGACTGACGAGTTGCAACTGGCCTATGATTTTTATAAAGAAGGAGAACTTACAGCTGAAGAATTAGACGAGCAATATTCGACTACAGTAAATCATATTGAAGCTATCGAATTCAAAAATATGCTTTCGGATGAAGGCGATACTTTGAGTGCTGTCGTACAAATAACCGCTGGTGCCGGTGGAACTGAAAGTTGCGATTGGGCCGAAATGCTGATGCGTATGTACATGATGTGGGGCGAAAAATACGGTTATAAAATAAAAGAACTGAATTTCCAAAAAGGAGAATCAGCGGGTATTAAAACCGTAACACTCGAATTTGAAGGCGATTATTCTTTTGGCTATTTAAAAGGAGAAAACGGCGTACACAGATTGGTTCGGATATCCCCTTTTGACAGTAATGCCAAGCGTCACACTTCGTTTGCTTCCGTTTATGTTTATCCGCTTGTAGATGATAGTATCGAAATTGATATTAATCCTGCTGATATTGAAATTACAACTTCGCGATCCAGCGGTGCGGGAGGACAAAATGTAAATAAAGTGGAAACTAAAGTACAATTGTTTCATAAACCAACCGGAATTCAAATACAATGTTCCGAAACACGATCGCAACAAGATAACAGACAACGTGCTATGCAAATGTTACGATCTCAATTATATGAAATTGAGTTAAAAAAGAAACAGGCACAGCGCGCTGATATCGAAGCTGGGAAAATGAAAATAGAATGGGGTTCACAAATCAGGAATTATGTGATGCAGCCCTATAAGTTAGTCAAAGATGTTCGCACCGGTTATGAAACGAGTAATGTCGACGGCGTCATGAATGGTGAGATTGATGAATTCTTGAAAGCATACTTAATGATGATGGGACAGAAGGAAGAGGAATAGTCTTCAGTTTGCAGTGTTCAGTAATCAGTGAGCACTTAAGCCCAAATAATAAATAGCCCCTTTACATTCGTTTATCGAAATGCTTGAGGGGCTTTTTAAATTCTAAATCAATACAAACATAAAAACAACAAGCTGAAATTGGAAATCTATCCAAAAATTAATTGATTTGAAAGAACCAAACTCATTCTAAATTCTTTTTTTGTTAATCTTTTTATTCCTTCATCCTAAAATATTAGGAATTATAACCCCAATTTGTTTTATTTGACAACTATAACAAAACCAAATCCAATCTACACTTAATGAAATCCTATTCAATCCAAGAAATAAATGAAATTTTAAAAGGAGTTATTGTCGGGAGTACTACCCAAAATATTACTGCTCCTGAACAACTGGAAGTAGCCAATGATTCTGAAATTTCGTTTATTGGAAACAAAAAATACGAAAAATTATGGGCAACTTCCAAAGCCTGTGTAGCGGTTGTAAATGAAGATATTTCAATAGAACCGGGAGAAAACAGAGCTTTCATTAAAGTAAAAAATGCTGATTTAGCCATGTCACAAGTATTAGCTCTTTTTGCACCTCCAACCCCAATATTTAATATTGATATTCATCCAACTGCAGTTATAGATCCAACCGTAATTATTTGTAATGGTGTTAGAATTGGTGCAGGCTGTTATATAGGACCTAAAGTTGTGCTTGGAGATAATACAACAATATATCCAAATGTTACTATTCTGGATGAATGTACGATAGGAAAAAATACCGTGATTTGGTCTGGAACAGTAATCAGAGAGCGTTGTCACATAGGCAATGATTGCATTATACATCCCAATGCTACAATTGGAGCAGATGGTTTTGGTTTTCGCCCTGATCCCGAAAGAGGTTTGGTGAAAATCCCACAAATTGGAAATGTAATTATAGGTAATAATGTTGAAATTGGTGCCAATACCTGCGTTGACCGAGGAAAATTCAGTTCTACTGTTTTAGGTGACGGTTGCAAAATTGATAATTTAGTCCAAATTGGGCATAACAGTAAATTAGGCCGTTTTTGTATCATGGCTGGAAATAGCGGACTGGCTGGTTCAGTAACTTTAGGAAATGGTGTCATTATTGGTGGAAGTGCTTCTATAAAAGACCACACAACTATTGGCGATGGTGCTATTGTAGGTGCTGGCTCTGGTGTTACGGGAGATATTCCTGCAGGAAAAACCATGTTGGGCTATCCGGCTGTTGAAGCTCGTGATGCATTAAAACAATGGGCCATTTTGAAAAGACTCGTAAATGAATCCAAAAACAAATAATTACTTTTTTTATTAAATTCATAAAAAAACAGGAGTTAGCTTCTGTTTTTTTGTTTTAATACCAAACATAGGTCCGATTTTCTTTCTAAACCAATTAAAATAATAAAATTTTATTTCGTTGGATTTTGTATTTTAGCGCAAACTATTTTTTAATATTCTTTCATCATGGATTTGAACTTCAACAAAAACGAAGACCACAATAAACTTTTACTTTCGGCATTGCGACAAAAATTAAGCTTGGTTAAATTGGGTGGCGGTGAAAAACGCATCCAAAAATTACACGGTGAAGGCAAAATGACCGCTAGAGAGCGTATCGATTATTTGCTTGACGCCAAAGCTAAAAGCATAGAAATTGGAGCATTTGTTGGTGAAGGAATGTATGCGGAACACGGCGGATGCCCTTCGGGTGGCGTTGTGGTTAAAATAGGTTATATCCAGGGAAAGCAATGTATTGTTGTGGCCAATGATGCTACCGTGAAAGCAGGCGCCTGGTTTCCTATTACTGCTAAGAAAAATTTACGCGCACAGGAAATTGCGATGGAAAATCGTTTGCCAATTATTTATTTGGTAGATAGCGCGGGCGTTTATTTGCCTTTGCAAGATGAAATTTTTCCGGACAAAGAACATTTTGGTCGGATTTTTAGAAATAATGCTCAAATGAGCAGCATGGGAATTACCCAAATCGCTGCCGTAATGGGAAGTTGTGTCGCTGGTGGTGCCTATTTGCCAATTATGAGCGATGAAGCTTTAATTGTCGAAAAAACGGGAAGTATTTTCCTCGCGGGAAGTTATTTAGTCAAAGCTGCCATTGGCGAAAGCATCGATAACGAAACATTGGGCGGAGCAACAACACATTGTGAAATTTCGGGTGTGACGGATTACAAAGCCAAAGACGACAAAGACGCATTAGATAAAATAAAAAACATAGTGGACAAAATAGGTGATTTTGATAAAGCGGGTTACAGTCGAATTAAAGCCGAAAAACCAGCTTTAGACGAAAATGAAATCTATGGCATTTTGCCAAAAGCTCGTAATGAACAATATGACATGATGGAAATCATCAATCGCTTAGTTGATAACTCCGAGTTTGAAGCGTATAAAGAAGGATACGGCCAAACCATTATCACTGGTTATGCCAGAATTGACGGTTGGGCTGTGGGAATTGTTGCCAACCAACGAAAAGTGGTAAAAACAAAGAACGGCGAAATGCAGTTTGGTGGCGTAATTTATTCGGATAGTGCGGACAAAGCCACCCGTTTTATCGCTAATTGTAACCAGAAAAAAATTCCTTTGGTATTCGTTCAAGATGTTACCGGTTTTATGGTCGGATCTAAATCAGAACATGGCGGAATTATAAAAGATGGCGCCAAAATGGTGAACGCAGTCAGTAATTCAGTAGTTCCAAAATTCACGGTAATTGTAGGGAATTCGTATGGTGCCGGAAATTATGCCATGTGTGGCAAAGCGTATGACCCAAGGTTAATTTTTGCTTGGCCAAGTGCAGAATTAGCCGTTATGGGCGGAACTCAAGCTGCTAAAGTATTGGCACAAATTGAAGCTTCTTCGCTTAAAGCAAAAGGAGAAGTGGTAGATGAAACTAAAGAAAAGGAACTTTTTGACAAAATAAAAGCACGATATGACGAACAAGTTTCACCATATTATGCTGCTTCCAGATTATGGACCGATGCCATAATTGATCCTTTAGATACCAGAACTTGGATTTCTATGGGTATTGAAGCCGCGAACCACTCGCCTATTGAAAAGAAATTTAATTTGGGTGTTATTCAGGTTTAGATTCCAGAAGGCAGATTTTCTGTTTCATTCATCGAGTTCAGTAAAAACTTTGCGCCTTAGCGTCTTTGTGGCAAAACATTCGTAGTTAAAAAAAAATGAAAAAATTATTTCTATTCGGCTTTACATTATTGTTCTTTGTTCAATGTACTTCCATAAAAAGACACAACAAGCATTTGAATGATTTGATGGCTGAAGAGAAATTAAAATCGGATGTTGATTTTACCTATAGAAAATTGCGTGATTTACATCCTAATTTATATTGGTACATCAATAAGAAAGATTTAGATTATAAATTCGATAGTCTAAAATCGACCATTACAAAACCAATGACTCGTTTTGAGTTTTATAAAAAAATAAGTCCTGTGGTTGCTGCTGTTCGTCAAGGGCATATAACCGTTTATCCTCCTACCAAATTAATGACAAAAAAGGAAACCAAAGCACTTCTTAAAAGAGGAACAGGCCCTTTTTCACAATTTGATTTTGAACTTTTCGATGGGAAATTGTATGTCGTAAAAAACAAGTCTTATGACAAAACCATCAAAACAGGAACCGAAGTTGTTGCTGTAAATGGAACAAAGCCAATCAATTTAATTAAGCAGTACAACAAATTTTATAGCTCTGACGGTTATAATACTACTTTCAAAACCCATTTTTCAGGCAAACGTTTTTCTACATTTTTCACTAATGAAAATGGAATTAAGGATAGTATAAAATTTAATTTCAAATTTAATGATAGTATAAAAACGATTACAATCCGAAGAAAAGCAGAAGATACTATTGGGAAACATCTCAAAAAAAATCAAAAAAAACTAGCTGCTATTGATAAAACAAAATCGAAAGCAAATAGAAAAAAGAAAAGAGTTCATGGCTATTATTCCGTTGAAAAAAATTATAATCGAAACCTTCACTTTTTAGAAAAAGACAGTAGTGTTGCCCTAATGAAAATTAGAAGTTTCAAAATTGGAGATTCTAAAACTTTTTACAAAGAAAGCTTTAGTAAAATTGCAACGTATCAGTCGAAAACACTTGTTCTCGATTTGAGAAATAATGGAGGAGGAAGATTAAATGAAATTGCCGATTTGTACTCTTATTTAGCAGACTCCACTTTTGTATTTTTGGACAAATCTGAAGTAGTTTCAAAATCCAGCTTATTTAAAGGAGCCTATTTTCATGGTGGTTCTTTTGGTATTAAAGCATTAAAAACGATTTTTTCTCCGCTAATGTATAGCTATTTATTATTGACTGTTCATAAAAACAAAAACGGGAAAAATTATTATGCAACACAAACAAAACCTCACAAAGTGAATAAAAATGCTTTCAAAGGAAAAGTTTATGTTCTTATCAATGGTGGTAGTTTTTCGGCTTCAAGTATTATTTCTTCCAATTTAAAAGGTTCAAAAAGAGCATTTTTTGTGGGTGAAGAAACTGGCGGAGCCTATAATGGGACTATTGCCGGATTTATGCCTCGTGTAAAATTGCCAAATACTGATATAAAAATTCGCATTGGATTAATGTTTATTGCTCCTCACTTCAAAACAGCACCAGAAGGTCGTGGCATATTTCCTGACATCGAAATAATTCCTACACTTGAAGACCGAATAAAAGAAAATGATCCTGAAATGAATTGGATTCTTAATGATGTAAAATCAAATATTTCAGAAATTTCTAAAACAAAATAACTTAATAAAAAATTTAACAGCTATTATTTTATTTATTATGCTGTTAGAAAAAACGCTTTAAGCAATAAACATTCCTCACTTAAAAAGAAGAATTGAAGTGGCTAACTTCTTGTGTATGAAAAGAAAATTAATTTAATCAAAAACAACAAATAAACATTTCATAAAAAGCTGATTAATAACACTCTCAAAAATTGTTCTTTGTATCTTTGATTATTATTTGGTAAATGTAATACCCCAAATTGCAACTTATCATTTATCATCATTTTTTTTTAAAATAAAATTTTTTGGTTCTTCGCCAAAAGTAGTGGAAAACTAAGTTAGGTCGTTTAGGAATGGAAATTAAACTTTAAATAAACACTTATTTTTAAAGGATATTTTGCGATAATTACGAAATTTATTCATTGGTAAATTAATGTTTTTTTTGAATTCCACTACTTTTGGCGAAGAGCCAATTTTTTATTTTTTACTAAAAGTTAAATTTTAATTCCAAGAAAAAATGAAAAAGATTTTAGATCCTATAATAAGTATAATGTTGCTTATGATTGTTCAGTTTGCATTTGCACAAAAAAAACAAGACAATTCATTTGTATTAGAATCGGGAATTAATCTGTCATTACCCGTTCATATACAGATGTATCGGTCACATAGACTTGGAATTGGTGTCAATCTAAGAGCTGCAGAGAAGATTACATCGACAACAGAGTTTGGAGTTAGAGCTGAATATGATTATCGGTTTACTAAAAAAAATCATCCGGATGTACCTCCTGAAAGTACCGTAAAAGAAAGAGCTTTATATAAAAATTTCAGTCTATTTTGCATTAAACCTAATATACAATTTAACTTAAATTCAAATTGGTGTTTAGGGGCTGAAAGCGGAGTGGGTTATGCAATTTCTGACGAAGACCCAAAAATTGGATTAGGTTTTGTCTCAGAATTCAATGGTCCTACACGTTTTGGTTCTTGTTCCGGAATATATTTAGGAAAATATTTTCCTAAATACAAACTGAATATATCTTTGAATTTAACAAATTTCGTAGCACATGGCCATGCTGAAAATACGCTTGGACTGAAGTTTAATTATTATTTTTATAAATAAAGTTATCCTGATATCTCATTTTAAAGGTTATTTAAAAGCAAAAAACCCTATATTTTGTTTTTTTACAGAATACTTTATATATCACTAAAAATTAGTATCTTAGTGTATAATTTTTAAACCTTTAGTATTATGAACAACGTAAAAAATTTAAATAAGTGGGCGAATGCACATACTTATTTATCACTGGATTTGGTACGAATAGCACTTGGTGTCTTTTTGTTTATGAAAGGAATTTCTTTTATAACAAACATCCAATATTTACAAGATTTAATATCTCCAATTGACAAAATTGGTGGCGGAATGTTTCTGATACATTACATCGCACCGGCACATATGGTTGGCGGAATAATGATTGCGTTTGGTTTACTTACCAGATGGGCAATAATAGCGCAATTACCTATATTGATAGGAGCAATTATTGTGAATTTTATGGGAGAAATGCATTCCCAAAACTTATTGTTAGCAATACTTATACTTGGAATCTGCGTCTTTTTCTTATTTTATGGAAGCGGGAAACATTCGGCAGATTACTATTTTAAAATGCAACAATAATAAAAATTAAAAAAGCATCCTGTTTTTGAAAACGGGATGCTTTTTTATATCCAAATAAATAGAATATTCTAAATACGCTCCAGAATTTCTTTTCTTTTTATTTTCCCATTTTGTGTTTCAATAAATTTTGAAACATAAAATACTTCTTTAGGTTTTTCATATTTGTCTAAACCATCAAAAATAGTTTCGTCCAAAAGTTGTTTTTCACCTTCGATAATTAAAGCTAATTTTTCGCCTAAAGTAGCATCCTGAATTCCAGTCACAAAAAATCTTGAATGAATTTTATTTGATAGTTTTTCTTCAATTTGTTCTGGAATCAGTTTAATTCCTCCGCTATTTATCACATTATCAATACGACCTAAAAAAATAAATTCATTTTCATTTATCAAGTCAACCAAATCATTGGTTACTATTTTTTCTTCAGAAATTTTTGGTGCATCAATCACCAGGCAATTTCTATCGTCATGCGAAATTTTTATGTTAGGCAAAACAGAGAATGCCTTTCCTCCTATTTTCTTGGCAGCAATATGGGTGATGGTTTCTGTCATACCATACGTTTCATATCCTTTAGTACTCAATTTAGAAAGACTGTTTTCAAGTGATTTGCTCATTTTAGCACCACCAACAATCATTTTTTTTACGTTTTTTAATTCCTTCAACGAATTCTGTGCTTGCAAAGGTACCATCGCAACAAAATCATATTTAGTATCATTATGCAACATGGGATGCGAACTTGGTGCTACAAAATCCATATCAAGACCCAAAATAAAGCCTCTGACAAACATCATTTTTCCAGCAATATATTTAGTTGGCAAACAATGTAATGCTTTATCTCCAGGACGTAAATCAAAAAAATCGCCTGTAGCTAAAGCCGAATTTATCATGGCTTGTTTATCCATTTGAATAATTTTCGGACTGCCTGTAGTTCCCGATGTGTTTAATTCGATATAGCTTTTTTTATCAAACCAATCGAGTATAAAATCCCCAACAGATTTTTCGTGTTCCTCACCTTCTTTTATAAAACTGTAAGCTACTCTACATAAATCTTTTCGATTCAGATGAAATCCATTTAGCTTAAAATGATTATTCACGTTTTTGTAAGTGATTTTATCCATGGTGATTATATTGATTTTAAATGATTATAAGGCGTTGGTTCTTCAATTTTCCCTGTTAATTTTTCTTTCCAGTTTGTCCATTTGTATTTTTTACTAAAGATAAATAAAAGTATTGGGTAAATAATAATAACGGGCAATATAACATCTAAACCTGCTGATGGTTCCGAAACATCTTTAAAAATAGAATGTGTCTGAAACGCTGACCAATCAGAAGTAATTAATAAAGCACTAACTAAATTATTTGCAGCATGAAAGCCCAACGCTAATTCCATTCCTTCATCCATCAAAGTAATTATTCCTAATAATAATCCAGTTCCTATGTAGTACACAAAAATAACATTCCCAATTTTAGAAACTTCTGGATTTGAAATGTGCATAGCGCCAAAAATAATAGAAGTCATAATTAAAGGAAACCATTTATTCTTAGCGAGATTAGCAAAACCCTGCATCAAATAACCTCGAAAAATATATTCTTCAGTACTGGTTTGAATGGGTATTAATAATGTCCCTATTAAAGCTAAAATTGCAAATGGAATGGGTTTAAAATTGATTATAAAATCATCTGGATTTGAAAAATAAAACAATACTGTTGAAACAATTGTAAAAATTGACCAAACAGAAAACGAAAAAAACACTCTGCTCCAATCCATTTTCAATCTGGATGTCGTTATCGAAAGCATCGTTTGATTATGCAAATATTTGATAACAAAGAAAATTCCTAGCATCGCAAAAACGAATGAAATCAATATCAAAAACAATGTCATGTTAGGCTCAAAAAATGTCATAACATCTTCATTAGAAGAGGGATATTTTTTTCCATTTACAAATATTTCATAAAACAAAGCTATTAGTAAAGGTACCTGACCTAAAAGAGAAGCAAAAATAATTATTACTGAGCCCACAATGTACTTCCAAAACTTATTCTCAGACTTTATCCCTTGTTCTATGAACATATACTTTTTGTTTAATTATGATTTAAATAAGTTTAACGAATCTTATTTTTATTACACCAAAATAAGATTTTTATTTCAAATTACTTTACTTCGCAAAAAAATTATAGATGATACAAATATACCACAATCCGCGTTGCGGAAAATCAAGAAACTGTCTGGCTTTTATAAAAGAATCAGAAAAAGAGGTTGAAGTCATTAATTATCTTGACAACGTTCCCACATTTGATGAATTGAAAACTCTTATTCAAAAACTAAATTTTGAACCTCTTGCATTAGTGCGTCAAAAAGAGAAAATTTGGATAGAAAATTTCAAAAATAAACCAATGACCAATGACGAAATTATTCAAGCCATGGTTACTTATCCCATTCTAATTGAAAGACCTATTGTTATCAAAGGAAACAAAGCAATAATAGGAAGAGAATTAGATCATGTGAAAGATTTTATCTAATTAAATTATAAAAATTAAATTAACAGTTTTTTATGATTCCCTCATTAAACCAAACTTAATTTTTATAATCTAAAAAGCATAACTAAAACTACAAAAATGCCCAAAAAATTAAAAACCCTCTTAGCGCTTGCATTCCTTTTTACAAGCCTAATAAATTTTGCACAGCAATCCAGCCCTGTACAAAAAGTAAAAGTAAGCGGAAAAGTAATTGAAAAAATTAGCAAGCAACCATTAGAATACGCTACGATCACTTTCATAAATACTAAAAATCCAAAAGCACTTGCCGGAGGAATTACAAATGCAAAAGGAGAATACGATATCGATGTGGTTCCTGGTGTATATGACATAAAAATAGAGTTCATCTCTTTCAAATTATCTGAAATCAAGCAAAAAAGCATTCAGGGAAATATTAATTTAAGTACAACTGCTTTAGATGAAGATGCGGCTCAATTGAATGAGGTTGTTATTCGCTCTGAGAAAACTACTGTCGAAATAAAATTAGATAAAAAAATATACAATGTTGGCAGTGATTTAATGGTGAAAGGAGGGACTGTAAGTGATGTTCTTGATAATATCCCTTCCGTTTCAGTAGATGTAGAAGGAAATGTGAGTCTTCGTGGCAACGAAAATGTAAAAGTGCTTATCGACGGAAAACCATCAAATGCCATAAATATAGCCGAAGCATTACGCTTAATTCCTGCTGATGCAATCGAAAAAGTAGAAGTTATAACCAATCCTTCGGCTAGATATGATGCTGAAGGCGGTGGTGGTTTATTGAATATCATTTTGAAAAAAGGAAAGAATCTTGGTTTAAATGGAACTTTCATTGCTTCTACGGGTTATCCAGAAAATTATGGAATGAGCGGTACTTTAAATTATAAATCAAAGAATTTTAATCTTTTTACCAACCAAGGTTACAATTACAGAAGTAACCCTGGAAATATGATGACAAATACTGAATATTTAAATTCAGATAATTCGATTCGAAATTATGTAAATGAAAATAGAGAAAACGACAGATACAGCAAAGGCCATAATGGGAATTTTGGTATAGAATTGTATTTAGATAAATCTACTTCTTGGACTAACACGTTTAATTACAGAAAAAATAATGGCGATAACACGGATAATGTTTTCCAAAAATATTATAACGCTGACTATGTTTACGACTATACTCGAACCCGTATTAACGAAGAAGACAGTAAAAGTGAAAACGTCGAGTTTGCAACAAATTTCACCAAAAACTTCAAAAAAGACGGTCACAAATTAACTATTGACGGTTCGTTTTCTGCCAACGACGATAAAAACAGCGCTTTAGTTACTGATACTGCAACAAATACAAGCGCAGTTTTATTTGATAAAACGATAAACAATCAAACTCAAAATAGAAATTTACTTCAAGCAGATTATGTTTTACCATTAGGAAAAGGCAGCCAATTTGAGGCGGGTTACCGTGGTGATCTCTCTAAATTAGTTACCGATTACCAAGTAGAAAATGATGGAGTGATTAATCCCAACTTCACCAATACATTAGAATACAAAGAAAAAGTGAATGCCATTTACACTCAATATGGTGTGAAAGTAAATAAATTCTCAGCCCTTTTTGGATTGCGTTTTGAAGATTCGAATATAGAAATCAACCAATTAGCAACTAACGATTTTAATACTAAAAAATACAACAACTTTTTCCCAAGTGCCTTTTTTACTTATGAAATTTCTGATAAAAGCAGTGCTTCCATAAGCTACAGCCGAAGAATTCAAAGACCTAGAGGAAGAATGATAAATCCTTTTAGCAATTTATCCAGTAACATCAATATTTTTATGGGAAATCCTGATTTAGATCCAGCATTCACCGATGCTATTGATTTAGGATATATCAAACGTTGGGATAAATTAACATTCAACACTTCATTATACGTGAACAAAACTAACGGTGCATTCCAATTTGCAAGAAGAGAGTCTGGCGATTTTGTAAATGGAACACCAATTATCATTGCTTCACCAATAAACTTGGCTACAGAATACAGAACTGGATTTGAGTTTACCTTGAATTATTCGCCTTATAAATGGTGGAAATTAAATGGAAACTTCAATTTCTTTAGAAACGAAACACAAGGTGATTTTACTTATGTTGATTTTAATGATAATGAAGTTGTTCAGAATTTTGATAATACAACAACTTCATGGTTTACCCGTATAACATCAAAAGTTACTTTACCATACAAAATCGATTGGCAAACCAACGCAACTTATAATGGTCCACAAAACAACGCACAAGGTAGAAGTTTAGGTAATTTTGCTGCCAACTTAGCGTTCAGTAAAGATGTAATGAAAGACAAAGGAACCCTTTCTTTCAACATCAGTGATGTATTCAATTCCAGAAAAAGAATTATGGAAACGAATCTTCCTGGGATACTAAATTCTTACTCTGAAATGCAATGGAGAGAAAGACAGTTTAACTTATCCTTTACGTATCGTTTCAATAAACAGAAAAACGAAAGAGAGAAACAGCCTAAGCGAAATCAAAATGAAAATGGCGATGGAGGCGAATTTCAAGGATAAAAAAATAAGGACTCGTTTTCACGGATCCTTATTTTATGAAACAATTAGATTAAACTGATTGTTCTTGCTTCTTTTTTGCTCTTTTCTCTTTATATGCTTCCCAAGTCGCTCCTCCTACCCAATAGGATACGAAACCAACAAGAAAAAACATTAACCAAAATCCTATTGTAAGAACGGTTAAGAAAAGTAAAAAGCCTAAGTACTGTGAAAATTCAAACATGTTTTCCGGAATTTTTGAATGTAGCCACAAATGTAAGTTTAATTCCTTTTCTTACCAATAAAAATTAACAAAAACTACCTATCAATTTTTATAAAAAGGGAATTATCCGTATTTTTGGGCTCAGAATTTGGAGCTGATCCCGCTATCCGTTACAATCTTTCATGCCGAACACCGGCATAAAAGGATTTTCACTGCTATCGGGGCTAAAAATCTATTAAACTACTTAATACTTATAAATAACAACACAATGAAATTTAGAATAGAAAAAGACACGATGGGTGAAGTGCAGGTTCCTGCAGACAAATATTGGGGTGCACAAACAGAACGTTCCCGAAACAACTTCAAAATAGGTCCATCGGCTTCCATGCCAAAAGAAATTATTGAAGGGTTTGCTTTCTTAAAAAAAGCAGCTGCTTACGCTAATTGCGATTTAGGCGTTTTACCAGTCGAAAAACGGGATGCCATTGCTGCCGTTTGTGATGAAATCCTAGCTGGAAAACTAGACGATGAATTTCCATTGGTAATTTGGCAAACCGGTTCAGGGACGCAAAGTAACATGAACGTAAACGAAGTGGTTGCAAATCGTGCGCAAGTTCTAAAAGGATTTAATATTGGCGAAGGCGAGCAATTCATCAAAGCCAATGATGATGTAAACAAATCACAATCTTCTAATGATACGTTCCCAACAGGAATGCATATTGCAGCTTACAAAGCAGTTGTCGAAGTTACGATACCAGGAGTTGAAAAACTAAGAGATACACTTCATGCCAAAGCAGTTGAATTCAATAATGTGGTTAAAATAGGTCGTACGCATTTAATGGATGCTACGCCATTGACATTAGGACAAGAAATTTCAGGTTATGTAGCGCAATTGAACTACGGTTTAAAAGCGGTTAAAAATACTTTGGCTCACTTATCAGAAGTGGCTTTGGGTGGAACAGCGGTTGGAACCGGATTAAACACTCCAGAAGGATATGACGTAAAAGTAGCTGAATATATCGCTGAATTTACAGGACATCCATTCGTAACTGCCGAAAACAAATTTGAAGCTTTAGCAGCACATGATGCTATCGTAGAATCGCATGGTGCATTAAAACAACTGGCCGTTTCATTGAATAAAATCGCCAATGATGTACGTATGTTGGCCTCTGGACCACGTTCAGGAATTGGAGAAATCCTTATTCCGGAAAACGAACCAGGTTCTTCTATCATGCCAGGAAAAGTAAATCCAACACAATGTGAAGCATTAACTATGGTTTGTGCACAAGTTATGGGGAACGATGTCGCTATTTCTGTTGGTGGAATGCAAGGTCATTATGAATTGAACGTTTTCAAACCATTGATGGCTGCAAACTTCTTGCAATCAGCAAGATTACTTGGTGATGCTTGTATGTCTTTTGACGAACATTGCGCACAAGGTATTGAACCAAACTACAAAAGAATCAAAGAATTGGTTGACAATTCTTTGATGTTGGTTACGGCTTTGAATACTAAAATCGGGTATTACAAATCAGCCGAAATTGCTCAAACTGCACACAAAAACGGGACAACTCTGAAAGAAGAAGCGGTTCGTTTGGATTATGTAACTCCAGAGGATTTTGATGCTTGGGTTAAACCGGAAGATATGGTTGGAAGCTTAAAATAATTAATGCTGACACATCAGCATTTTTATCAAAAAAGCCCTGCAACGAAATGTTGCAGGGCTTTTTATTTTACGATGTAGAGACGCGATGTATCGCGTCTTTACCAAAGAAAAAAACCGTTCACCAAAGGCGAACGGTTTTCTTTATATAATGCAAAGACGCGATACATCGCGTCTCTACAGGAATTTATTATTTTACTTCTTCGAATTCAACGTCTTCAACATTGTCTCCTTGAGCTTCGCCACCTTGTGGTTGTGCTTCACCTTGACCTTGTTCACCTTGAGCATACATCGCTTCAGTTGCTTTTTTCCAAGCAGCGTTGATGTTGTCAAGAGCAGTTTGAATTGCAGGAATGTCTTGAGATTGGTGTGCCATTCTCAATTCAGTTAATGCATATTCTACAGCAACTTTGTTTTCATCAGATAATTTAGAACCTAATTCTTTCAATTGAGTTTCAGTTTGGAAGATCATTCCATCCGCTTCGTTCAATTTTTCAGCTCTTTCTCTTGCAATTTTGTCAGCATCAGCATTAGCTTCTGCATCTTTTTTCATTCTTTCGATTTCTTCAGCAGTTAAACCAGAAGAAGCTTCGATACGAATATCATGAGATTTACCAGTTCCTTTGTCAGTTGCCGAAACTTTGATGATACCATTAGCATCAATATCAAAAGTTACTTCAATTTGAGGAACACCTCTTGGTGCTGGTGGAATACCATCTAAATGGAAACGACCGATAGTTTTGTTATCAGCAGCCATTGCTCTAGCTCCTTGTAAAACGTGGATTTCAACTGTTGGTTGAGAATCTGCAGCAGTAGAGAAAACTTGAGATTTTTTAGTTGGAATAGTTGTATTAGACTCAATAAGAGTTGTCATAACACCACCCATAGTTTCGATACCTAAAGATAAAGGAGTAACGTCAAGTAACAATACATCTTTTACATCTCCAGAAAGAACTCCACCTTGAATAGCTGCTCCAATTGCAACAACCTCATCAGGGTTAACTCCTTTAGACGCTTTTTTACCAAAGAATTTCTCCACTTCGTCAGCAATTCTTGGCATACGAGTAGAACCTCCTACAAGAATAACTTCGTCAATATCAGAAACAGATAAACCTGCATCTTTCAACGCTTTAGCAACTGGTGCCATAGAACGTTTTACTAAAGCGTCAGTTAATTTTTCAAATTGAGCTCTAGTTAATTTTTTAACTAAATGTTTTGGTCCTGAAGCTGTAGCAGTTACGTAAGGTAAGTTGATTTCAGTTTCAGTAGAAGAAGACAATTCAATTTTTGCTTTCTCAGCAGCTTCTTTCAAACGTTGCAAAGACATTGGATCTAAACGTAAATCAATACCTTCTTCAGTTAAAAATTCAGCAGCTAACCAGTCAATAATTTCGTGGTCAAAATCATCCCCACCTAAGTGAGTATCACCATTAGTAGACAATACTTCAAAAACTCCGTCTCCTAATTCAAGAACAGAGATATCAAAAGTACCTCCACCTAAATCGTAAACTGCAATTTTTTGATCTTTACCTTTTTTATCAAGACCGTATGCCAAAGCTGCAGCAGTAGGTTCGTTGATAATACGCATTACTTTAAGACCTGCAATTTCACCAGCTTCTTTCGTAGCTTGACGTTGTGCATCATTAAAGTAAGCAGGAACAGTAATAACCGCTTCAGTAACAGTCTGACCTAAATAGTCTTCAGCTGTTTTTTTCATTTTTTGAAGCGTCATAGCTGACAATTCTTGTGCAGAGTATAAACGGCCATCAATATCAACACGTGGTGTATTGTTGTCCCCTTTTACTACTTTGTAAGAAACTCTTTTTGCTTCACCAGTGATTTCAGCAAAAGAATGACCCATAAAACGTTTGATAGAAGCAATAGTCTTAGTTGGATTAGTTACCGCTTGTCTCTTAGCAGGATCTCCTACTTTAATTTCTCCACCTTCTACAAATGCAATGATAGATGGCGTTGTTCTTTTTCCTTCAGCATTAGGGATAACTACTGCTTCATTACCTTCCATTACAGAAACACAAGAGTTTGTTGTACCTAAATCAATTCCGATTATTTTACCCATTTTTAATATATTTAATTTTATTATATACTCATTTTAATAGCTCGAAGTCGATAAGTCAATCTTTGTGCCAATGCAATACACGTCCTTAAATTGTCAGTTTATGTTAAAATTGGCGTAAAAAAATCTGACAAGATGACATTTCAGAGGGTTTGTCATTATAACCGAAGTTGTCATTCTTAATGTGACACTAAGTCTAACCGAATCTTGGATTTATTCTGAATTCTTTTTGGGAGCTGATTCCCGCTATTCATTGCAATCTTTCCAGTCCTGAACTTGTTTCAGGATCCTGAAACAAGTTCAGGACTGGAAAGGATTTCCATTGCAAACGAAGTTCACTGAACTCCAATTAAAATAAAAGTAAAGTGAAGTAATCGGGGCTAGGGCATTTGGGTTTCAATGTCTTTTTTGGGAATTAGGAATTTCTATTGATACTTTCAAAAAAATCCAATTTGATAAGCTCCCAAGATTTAACAAGTAAACATAACGGGTCAAAATCAGCATCGGCCAATTCAAAATTTAAAAATTGACTTTTAATTGTAGAGCAATCGTTATAAGGATAGCGCTGTTCATAAAACGAAATCATTTCATCAATAGGTACTTTATCAAGATAATAATGCAAATCCCAAAAATCTTTTTTTCTGCCGCCTCTAAGAACTACATCTAATTTCATCGCAATAATTTCATTTTCAGAAGCCATTCTAATAGAATCTTTAGAAATCATATCAAAAATAAATTCATCAGTATAATACAAATCTATTTTTACAAAATCCTCTTTTGAATTTCCTACTTCAAAATAAGTTCCAAACGCAACATTATCAAGATTTCTAGAGCTACAATACGGATATTTATTCTCCAAAAAACTTCTTATCTTCTTAAAATCAATCGAACCGTAATCCGCATCCGTAAACAAATCAATATCAACAGACACTCTATGCCCAATTTGCAAACTCAAAGACGTTCCACCAACCAATCTAAAAGAAGAAAATAATTCTTCTTGCATCAAATCAATTAAAACTTGTTTAAGTAAAGGGGAAACCGTATTCCAATACATAAGCTATCTTGTTAGTAGTTCAGGGTGCAATACATTAATTTTAGAAACTTCATCTTTTCCATAAAAACGAGTAATTTCTTCTTGTTCCGTTTTATTCCCATAAGCAAAAACTCTTTTCACTATCGAAACCTTCATTAATTTCCAGTCTATTTTATCAAAATCAGTATCCCAAAAGATACCCTTTCTCAATTTTGAAATGTCTGGTTTATAATTACTATCTTTCTTTGCTTCCTTTATGTCATAAAAAACTTGAAGTGTCATCAGGAAACCTTCTTCTAATTCTAGTTTTTCCTCCATTTTAAGAGATAAATCAACATTCATCCTCCTATTGCCCTTAATTATGGCACCCAAAGTTTGAGGATGGACACCAAGAGAAAGCGCAAATTGCCTTTGGTTGATGTTCCTTTTCTTTAATTCCCGCTCCACAATTTTACCGGGATGAATTCCTTTTATGATGTCAATCGTTTTCATAACACAAATGTAAACAAAATTGTTTATACTTTTGAATTTGACATTTAAAAAAACATGGCAAATGCAGTAATTCAAATCATAGCTTGAATTGTGCCGTTAGGCACTAAAACTAAAATCTAAGAGATAAGCATTTCCTTCATTTTAAAGGCTAGGGAATCTGATTCCTAATTTCAGTTTGTTTCTATTCGATTACTTTAGGAATTTCAACAAGAATAATTCGTAATAAATAAACTACATTAGCGGAACGATAGAAAAATAGATTATTGAGTATATCTAACCAAATAAGGTTGAATTTGCTCAATTAAGTTGAGTATAAGTAATAAGCATTATATAATGCCGTATTTTGTTTTTTCAAAGTTGGTTACAACTAGTATTGATACTGCGAATTAATCAATTTTATCATGCGACAACAAATCATTCCGATTACTTATGTACAAGTTAGTAGCCATTTACAATCATCATGAATAGAATCTCCATCCTAATAATGCTTTTTACGTCACTTACCCAAGCCCAAAATATTGAGGAAGTGAAAAGTTATCAAACCTTGAAAACTAAATTAGTTAACCAAGTTGGCTTGTTGACCGATTCAATTAAAAAAATAGATTTAAAAATTAACGAATTGGAATCCAATATAATTTTAAAGTCAATTGCAGATTCATTATTAGTTGCTGTTTCACGGCAAAATGCGAAATTGAAAAAAAATCCAAGCCCAACTGCTGAACCAATTTCTATATTCCAAAATCCTCAAAAAGTTTTGATTTTAGATTACAGAGAAGAATATTTTGGTGTTTGTATCGGTTTACAATGTGGCTACATGCACGAAATGTGGCTTGAACAAAACGATAAGATTCGCGATTTTGTAAAAATCAAAATTGCTAAAAAAGAAGAGCTAAAAAGATTAACGATTGAAAGAAAAATTAAACGTGAACAAAAAGAAGAAATAAAACTTGAAAAAATATACGTAAAAAAATATGGACCAACCATATATCAGAAATTGAAAAAAGGATATTATTGGATAGGAATGAATCAAGAAATGACCACTATTTCACTTGGTAGTCCGAATAAAATAAATAGTACAGTTGGCTCGTGGGGAACTCATGAACAATGGGTTTATGACACAATATATTTATATTTTGAAAACAGTAAACTCACTTCTTACCAAAATTAAACAGCTACTAACAGCTGCTAAGCCCCGCTCGTGACCTACCGTGTGGACACAAATTTTTATATATTAGAATAGAACACAGATTTGACAGATTAGATGGATTGTCACAGGTTTTTTTGATTATAACATGAAAAATCCAACATGATTATGACACTTCGGGACACGACTTTTTTAATTAGAATAGTGTGTCTCGTCCTGAAAAAAGTTTACACTTTTTGTTATTAATCCTGATATAAATTTACATTAATTCTTAATCCTAAAATGGGTTTATTTTTCATTGTAAATTTTATTAACTTTATAT
>NZ_JBLNKS010000021.1:0-56130 GCF_048276375.1 Flavobacterium sp. ZB4R12
TGTGTAAACCTATTTTAGGACAAGACAGTTATTTAAATCTGTGCAAAATCCGTTCAATCCGTGTTATCTGTGTGCCATATTTTATCCTTTGGAACATATTGCGGACTGTCATAAAATTTTATGTTAAAAAACCTAAGACATGACCCAAGAATTACAAAAACTTCATTCGGTTTGGATTAGTACTCAAAAAAGAGCCAACGAAAACACTTTATTATCACAAATAAAATTTGATGAAATTGCCAGTTCGATAATAAGTACAGGGCCTTTTTATTTTTACATCATTGATTTTTACGATATGTCATTGTCTAATATCAGTTCAGAAATAACAGATATCCATGGTTTTCCTTCCGAAACCGTTACTTTTAATGACATTCTTGGAACAATCCATCCGGACGATATCGAATTTATAGCAAAAGCCGAAGCCTCTATTGCAAATTTTTTCTATACTAAATTGGGTAAAGAAAAAATGACCAACTATAAAGTAAATTACAGCTTTAGAAGTCGAATGAAAAATGGGGAGTATTGCATGCTCAATCATCAAGCAATAGTACTGACTTTAGACTCTAACGGCGGATTTGGAAAATCACTGAATATTCATACCCGAATTGATCATTTAACAAAAAACAATACCTATCAATATTCCTTAATAGGACTAAAAGAAGAACCCTCCTATATGAATATTGATGTTTTTGAAGATGTACAATGTTTTTCAGAATTTTCAAAAAGAGAAATTGATATTATTAAGCTAATTGCAGAAGGTTTTGATAACAATGAAATTGCCAATACACTTTTTATCAGTGTTAATACCGTAAAACAACATCGCAAAAATATTTTAAAGAAATCCAGCTCTAGAAATACTGCCCAATTAATTAGAAAAAGTACATTACAAGGCTTATTATAAATTCTTATAACTAATTTTATTAGATTTACTTTTTTTATTGAAAATCGAGCCATTAGGCAAAAAACAAAACTATTCTAAAAAGCATGCTCTTACTTTTAGCTATTCAACAAACATAAATAACCTACAATAATGAAATCCCTTAATTTACTATTTTTCACCCTATTGCTATCTGTAACTCATTCTTATACCCAGAATAAAGTTGAAAAAATCACCGCTAAAGACGGAATCCATTACATTACCACAACCATTGATTATCCTATAACCGGAACCTATCTCTTTGAAGGTGGAACGGAACCTATTGCACAATTAGATCCCGATGGAACTGGTATTTTTCAGTTACATGATTTATCAAAAACAACTATCGTTTGGGGGATGGAATGTTTTGAAAACGGCACTCCAAAATACAAAAAAGGGTTTAATTATGCCGTTTACTCGCTTTGGTATAAAAACAGAGAAGTAAATTCAGAAGCGGATGCCAAAGAAGACTGGAGAAACGCCCATTTTTCAATCCATTTTCAAAAAAAGAAAATGTTCATCTTAGGAGAAAGAAGCAAAGACTATATAGAGTAATCTATAAATTAGTAAATTTATAAGTAAACGACTTTTTAGCTTAAAATCAACCTCTTAAACTTAATTTAAAGAAAACGATTTCGTTAAATGGAATAATTCTGGTTTAATTTCCATTTAATTTTTGAAAAATAATAATTATCATTAATTTTTATTTAATTTGCGTTAAAATTTAATCTTCGAATAATGACTTCAATAACCAGACTTTTCGATTTTCCCTATTATCAGCAAGAAAAATTTAACACAATTCCGGATGCTTTAACTACAAAGCAAAATGGGGTTTGGGTAAAGACTTCTACACAAGAATACATTGCTAAAGCCAATGCTGTATCAAGAGCATTACTAAAATTAGGAGTTCAAATAGACGATAAAATTGCCATCATTTCTACTAATAATAGAACCGAATGGAATATTATGGATATTGGTGTGTTGCAAACAGGCGCACAAACGGTTCCTATTTACCCAACGATTTCTGAAGATGATTATGAATATATTCTTAATCATTCTGGTGCCATGTATTGTTTTGTATCGGATGCGGAAGTGCTTCGAAAAATAAATTTGATTAAACATAAAGTACCTACGCTTAAAGAAGTCTATTCGTTCAACGAAATTGAAGGCTGCAAAAATTGGACTGAATTGCTTACCCTTGGTGAAGACCTAAGCAATCAAGATGTTGTTGAAGACCGAAAAAGCAACGTAAAAACAGAAGATTTAGCGACCATTATTTATACTTCGGGAACAACAGGAAGACCGAAAGGAGTCATGCTTTCACATAAAAATATTGTCTCAAATGTTTTGGACAGTGCTTCCAGAATTCCTTTTAAAGCGGGAAAAACTCGCGCATTGAGCTTCCTTCCTATCTGCCATATTTTCGAAAGAATGATTTTGTATTTATACCAATATTACGGTGTTTCGGTATATTTTGGCGAATCCATAGATAAAGTTGGCGACAATATCAGAGAAGTAAAACCACATGTAATCACAGCTGTTCCCAGACTTCTTGAAAAAGTATATGATAAAATCTATGCAAAAGGTACCGAATTAACAGGTGTCAAAAAGAAACTTTTCTTTTGGGCCATTGATTTAGGATTAAAATATGAACCTTATGGAGCCAATGGTTTTTGGTATGAATTGCAACTCAAAATAGCACGCAAATTGATTTTCAGCAAATGGAAAGAAGGTTTGGGAGGCAATTTAGATCTGATGGTTTCAGGAAGTGCTGCTTTACAACCTAGATTAGCCAGGATTTTTGCTGCCGCAGAAATCCCGGTAATGGAAGGCTATGGCTTGACCGAAACTTCTCCTGTAATATCCGTAAACGACACGAGAAATCACGGTTTCAAAATAGGAACTGTAGGGAAAGTAATCGATAATGTAGAAGTGAAAATTGCCGAAGACGGGGAAATTCTTTGTAAAGGACCTAACGTGATGATGGGCTATTACAAAGATCCCGAAAAAACGGCCGAAGCACTTCAAGATGGCTATTTCCACACGGGCGATATCGGAATATTTGATGAAGAAGGTTTCCTTAAAATTACGGATCGTAAGAAAGAAATGTTCAAAACTTCCGGAGGAAAATACATTGCACCACAGTTAATCGAAAACACCATGAAACAATCCCGTTTCATTGAACAAATAATGGTGATTGGTGACGGACAAAAAATGCCGGCAGCCTTTATCCAGCCAAGTTTCGATTTTATTAAAGAATGGGCTGTTATTCATGGAATTAATGTTGGAAAAAGCAATGAAGAAATCGTTTCAAACGAAAAAGTTATTGCACGAATTCAAGAAGAAATAGACACCTTAAATGAAAAATTTGGAAATTGGGAGAAAATAAAACGTTTTGAATTGACTCCGGATATTTGGTCTATTGAAGGCGGGCAGCTTACTCCTACTCTAAAACTAAAACGAAAAATAGTAATGGAGAAATATATTGATTTGTTTCATAAAATCTACAATTAGCCTTTGATAAAAACCGCTCCGTTATGAAACTAAAAGCCCTAATTTGCTCCGTTATAAGTGTGTTCTTTTTTTCTAATTGTCAAGAAAAAACCAAAGACGATTCTATAAAAGCAAATTATTTAGATTTTTCAAAACGGGATGATCAGCTGACTGGCGGTATCAAAATGATTCCGATAAAAACGCCAAAAGGGACTTTCAAAGTATGGACGAAAAGGGTTGGAAACAATCCAACCATAAAAGTCTTATTGCTTCATGGTGGACCTGGTCTTACACACGAATTGTATGAATGTTTTGACGGTTATTTTCCTAACGAAAGTATCGAATATATTTATTACGACCAATTGGGTTCGTATTACAGCGACCAACCCAATGACAATAGTTTATGGACCAATGAACGTTTTGTGGAGGAAGTTGAGCAAGTACGCATCGCATTAGGTTTAGACAGCTCTAACTTTTACTTGATGGGACAATCTTGGGGTGGAATCCTCGCGATGGAATACGCTTTGAAATATCAAAAAAATCTAAAAGGCTTGATTATCTCCAATATGATGGCGAGCATTCCGGAATATAATGCCTACGCAAAAGAAGTTCTGGCGCCTCAAATGGATCCGAAAATCCTAAAGCAATTGCAGGATATCGAGAAAAATAATGATTTTGACAATCCAAAATACAGCGAATTACTTTTCAAATATTACTATACGGAACACATTTTAAGAAAACCGCTGGAAGAATGGCCGGAATCCATCAACAGATGTTTCAAACACATCAATCCTGATGTATATGTGTTTATGCAAGGCCATAGCGAATTTGGCATCACAGGAAACGCTTCTTTAAAAAATTGGGATGTCAAAGCCAGACTAAAAACCATTACAGTTCCTACACTTAGTATTGGTTCAAAATACGACACTATGGATCCCGAACACATGAAATGGATTGCTAATGAAGTACAAAACGGACGCTTCTTGTTTTGTCCTAACGGAAGTCACCTTTCGCAATACGATGACCCAAAAACCTATTTTACGGGTGTGATCAAGTTTTTGAAAGATGTAGATAATGGGGAGTTTAAGAAGTCTTAAAATAGAATAATTTAAACAAAAAACCACGAATGAATGTTTGTGGTTTTTTGGTTTTTAGTGGAAAATGATAAAAATACAAGGCAATAAAGAGCGATTTTTTATAAAAATACAAGGCAATACTATATGTAATTATAGAAAAAAAACAAATTTACAGCGATTAGGACTTGCTTAAATAATGGGGAGTTTAATAAGTCATAACAACAAATATTTAACAGAAAACCACGAATTGATGTTCGTGGTTTTTCTGTTTTTAGTAAAAGTATTAAACAAATCTTCGCATGGGACGACTTATAAAGGAATAGCCAACTGATTCAATACTGGTGTATATAAATCTACATTGACTTCTTCAGTTTCTAAGCTAATAATCAAACTATAACGAACTTTTTCATTAAATTTATTTTGTCTTTTTAAATTTTTATACCAACCATTTTTCGGAAAAACTGCTAATATATTCCTTTCTGACATTTCTCTACCTGTCAAGGTAATGAAGTCTTTTCTTAAAGACCCTTTCGAACTTACAGTATTACCTACTTCCCAACTAACACCTTTCCTAGAAGGTCTATTTTCTTTAGTTTCAGTTTCAGGCTTTGAAATCCTTATCTGAAAATCTTTAACATCTTCATTCCTGTTAATTATTTCAAAATCTAATTGATGTGAATGGTACGAATAATGAGTTGCTAATTTTCTACTGCCAGGATTGGGCTCAATATAATATGATAATGTTACTATTAATTTTACTGACTTATCATCTAAAATTTCTAAAGCTTCTTTTGGCCAAGGAAGACTAAATAAATGATATTCGTTATATTGACCTTTAGATTTTTCAAATTTATAGGGTTGAATTTCTCTTTCTGCTATAAGAGTTAATGAATTTTCAAGACTAAACAATGCTTTTTGAAGATTTGGGACACCATACCCAACGGTTCTTAAACGATGTCGCATTTTTTCGGCATTTTCAATCATTTTCTCTGTCCAACCTGCAGAATGAACCATTAATCCTCTTATTGTTTCAACCCAATAATTTGGATACATTGTTCTTAATTCAGCAGCCATTTTTGCTGCTAAACCTGCTGCTCCACTTGTGTCACCAAAAGAAATAAACATATCATTTGCGAAATCAGCATCTGTAGTTAAAAGCCTTAATTCAGAATGATCTGAAGTTAAAACCCCGTCTGTTGATCTATTTCCTCCTTCAAAAACTAAATCTGGTTTATTCGGCCAATTATTATCAAATAAAAGAGAAGTTGAATTGCTAGGAGCCATAGCACCATTTTCAGCTAATGCCATATGCCTAGTTGATATATCAATTTTATCTTTTCGCGTGTAAGTACCGATAGTTAGTGCATTGTAAGCTTGAGCAGGATCATTAATACATTCTATTTCATTTAGAGCTGGGTAATCTTCATGTCTATTTATCTCAACATTACCACTACTTACAATAAATAATTGTTGTCCTAATTCTTTACCAAAACAAATTTTATCAATTGTAGCCGAACTTGATGAAGGCCTGCCTTTAAATACATTTTTCCTCAAAATAGTTAAACAATAAACTCTCAAATTATTTGGTTTATAGATTGAAGGAATACTTATAGCATTTTCAAATTTTGGTCCATCAAATTTTTCCTCCTCTTGAAGATTACCAAATATTTTGAATGATTCTAAACCATGATAAATTTGAATATTTTCAGAAGAATTCAACGCTTCAGTTAAATCTCCATATAATGCTAGTCCAGCTACACCGGTTCCATGGCCACCGTTAGGATAACTATCTTGTAATCCCCAAGACTCGTTGTAAGAAAACAAATTATCATTACTAACAAACTGCTCTAATAATGGATGTTTATTGTTTATTCCAGTATCTAATAAGCATATTAAAACGCTGTTCTCGTCAAAATTATTCTCTGTTCTTTTTTTCAAGTCTTCTAAATACTCTTTTTTAGTTTCAAAAGTAATATCCTTATGAGTTATAAAATTAGGAACTTCTTGAGGGTTTCTTAACTCGGCTAAATTATCAAGAAGTAATAATGAATCTGAGAGCTGCTTTGAAGTTCCTTTAACTAATTTAACAATGTATTCAGCTAATTCTATTTGTGATTGTCCAATTTTACAACCTATTACATCTAAATTGTTATAAACACTCTTGAATTTATCAATGTAATCTTCTGATTTACGGAACCAAACTTCCCACCAAATGTTTTCATCTTCTTTGGGAAATGGTATTTCTGGAGCATCTACCCAAAAAGATTTTAAAGTGGCGATTTCTATATTGCTAATATTGTTCAGTAAAGCCTGATTACTAAAATTTCCTGATTTAGTATCTTTTGCAGGATTAAGGAATTCTTTAATCTTATTAATAAATTCAGAAACTCCACCTTCATTTACAACAACTAATAATGAATATCTAAATTCATCTTTATTAAAACTAACTCTTAATTCTTCATTAATTTTTAAAAGCTGGAATAAAATCTTATTTTTTCTAACTCCATCTTTATCAAATTTATCAAAATCTAATTTTGTCCCCCATTCAGAAGTAAATTCAACATAAACAGATTCTTCACTAATAAGATCTGCTGTTTTAATTTCTTTAAGATCAAATATCTTCTTAATTTCCCCAATTTTTTCCAACAAAAAACCCCCATGAATCATTCTATCTCTAGAAATTGGAGGAGGAGTTATTGGGTTGTTTTTTGGAGTTTTGTAAGGGTTTTTATTGTAATTCCCTTTTATTAAAATGTGTGACTTATTTTTCATTTACAACATTTCTCAATTTTAATAAATTTTTCAATGTTGGTAATTCTAATTTATTCAAATCATTTAAAATCATTTCTTTAATAGTATCATTACATATTCTAACAATTTCAGAATAATTTAGACCCAATGCTAATTTTGAAAGACTCTTATAATCAACTTTTGTAGAAAAAGAATATGCTTTCATATGTTTTTTAATGATTTCAATTATATGGTTCCCGTCTGGTAATGGATAAGCTAAAATTTCATCAAATCTTCTAAAAAGAGCTTTATCCAAAGATTCCGGCAAATTGGTTGCTGCAATTATTATACTATTACTTTGGTCTTTTTCAATATTAATCAAGAAAGAATTTAGAACTCTTTTCACCTCTCCAATGTCCTGACTTTGATTTCTATGTGATCCAATAGAATCAAATTCATCAAAAAGGTAAACTGCTCTTTGATCATTCATAGCATCAAAAATCAATCTAAGTTTTGCAATAGACTCACCTAGATATTTTGACATCAAACCATCTAATCTAATTATATATACAGTAATACCTAATTCACCCGCAATTGCTTGCGCAGTCATTGTTTTCCCAGTTCCAGGTGCACCAGTTAGTAACAGTTTCCGTTTTGGCTCTAAATTATGCGATTTTAGAACTTGCCACTTTTCTTGCTCTTTAATTACTTTATAAAGTGATTTTTTAATATTATCATCTAATACCATATCACTTAAATTAATTTTCGGTTGAAAAACCTCAATTAATTCTTGTAATTCTCGTTTAGGTAGATTTAAAGGAAGAGCTTTTTGTTGAATTACATTTATTGACCTTTCTTTTTTTGCTTGGTCAATTAATTTCTTTAATTCTTGAGCAAAAGTTGAATGCCCTTGTTTTGCCTCTGTGGCAGCAATTTGCAAAGCAATTGAAAAGAAACGACTTTCATCATCATCTCCAAAAGACTTAATCAAGGATTTTATTTGGTCTGCTGCTGCCATTACTATTTTATTTATTGAACAAAAATATAATAATTCTATTGAATATTCTACAGCTTTAGATAATCATTCCTTAAAAAATATCAAAGTGTAAACACGTTCTATTCATAATCCAACATTTACTTGCATCACTCTGATTAAATATGTTTGTTTTAGTTTTCCTCAAATATAATTATAATAAACTACTTACAATTACGAAAACCCATAATCCCACCAATTAAACTACAAATCTCCATTATTCTCCAGCATCTGGTTTGCGTGAGGGACACGCCCAAAAAACACAACAAACTCATCCAGACCAACAACTATTTCATATTTAATTGTTATTTAACACTTTAGCTATTATTTTGTTATTTTTTAATACCTTTATTGTGTCAACCCATAAAATCAAAAAATTATGAAGGTGAAAAATTTTTTAGTTTCAGGTATTGTAGGCGGTATAATCTACTTCCTTTTAGGATGGTTGTTTTACGGAATTCTATTTAAAGACGCATTTCCTTCCAATGGAAATGAAAATTATGTAATGATTTTTTTAGGGTGCCTTACGTTTGGATTATTTACAGCCTATATTTTTACAAAATGGGCAGGGATTTCAAATTGGATAACTGGTTTTGGTGCCGGTGCTATACTTGGATTATTTATGGCTTTTTACATGAATTTCTTTGCCAATTCAATGAAATTAACACATGAAATCAACATTCAGATTATGGCATTAGATATTGCAATCACTGTTGTAATGTCAGCATTAGCCGGTTCAGTTATCGCACTTGTTAATGGAAAACTAAAATAAATGCAAATTCTTACAAAAAAACTCCTCATTTTAAGGGGAGTTTTTTAGTTTAGACAAAAATTTAAAAAAATAATTTAATTTATTATGCGTGCATACTATTTTTTATTATATTTGAAATCGATATAGTTAGATATGAAAGATAAAACAATAGATTATATTTTACGCGCCACTTGGCAGGCAGTTTCAAGAATGTACAATGAAGAAGCGGCTAAATACGGTGCAACCATGGCAACAGGTTTTGCCCTGCTCAGTATGGATAAAGAAAAAGGAACTCCTTCCACTTCTTTGGGACCAAAAATGGGAATGGAAGCCACAAGTCTTACCAGAACCTTAAAATCAATGGAAGATAAAGGATTGATTATCAGAAAGAAAAATCCTTATGATGGTCGCGGTGTTTTGATTTACCTGACAGAATTTGGTAAAGAGAAAAGAGAATTATCAAAAAACACTGTTTTAAAATTCAATGAAACAGTAAGAAAGCATATCTCTGAGGAAAAATTGCAACATTTTATTGAAGTGGCAGAAACCATCAATGAATTAATTCAAGATAAAAATATATTTAATCACACGAGCGTCAGCGAACTGGCGGAGCAAACTGAAAAACCAGAAAATGACATCGCCACGATTCAAAACCATAAAAAATAATGAAGAATGGCGATACCACATTCCAATAAAAAACAAATATTAACTACGTATGAAATCGCCACGATTCAAAAAAATAATCAATAATTAAAAATGGCGATACCATATTCCTATAAAAAACAAATATAAACTACGTATGAAACGCACAATTAAAAAAGTTGCAGTAATTGGATCCGGAATTATGGGTTCAGGAATTGCTTGCCATTTTGCCAACATTGGAGTTGAAGTTTTACTTTTGGACATTGTTCCAACAGAACTCACCGAAGCTGAAGCTAAAAAAGGGCTTACTTTAGAAAGCAAAATTGTCAGAAACCGATTGGTGAATGAGCATTTAGCTAATTCTCTAAAATCGAAACCATCCCCTATTTACAATCCCAAATTTGCCGGTAGAATTACTACGGGAAACACAACGGATGATATGGCGAAAATTGCCAGTGTCGATTGGATTATTGAAGTAGTGGTGGAACGTTTAGACATCAAAAAAATGGTTTTCGAACAAATTGAAAAATTTAGAAAACCGGAAACTTTAGTTACTTCAAATACTTCTGGAATTCCTATTCACTTTATGAGTGAAGGACGAAGTAAAGATTTTCAAAAACATTTCTGTGGCACACACTTTTTCAACCCTGCGCGTTATTTAAAATTATTCGAAATCATACCTGGTCCGCAAACTGCAACTGAAGTTTTGGATTTTCTAACTATATATGGAGAGAAATTCCTAGGCAAAACTTCGGTCGTTGCCAAAGATACTCCGGCATTCATCGGAAACCGAGTTGGAATTTACGGTATTCAGAGTTTATTTCATTTGGTAAAAGAAATGGGATTAACAATTGAAGAAGTGGATAAATTGACAGGTCCAGTTATTGGAAGACCAAAATCAGCCACTTTCAGAACGGTTGACGTTGTTGGACTGGATACTTTGGTACATGTTGCCAACGGAATCTACGAAAACTGCCCGAATGATGAACAACACGATTTGTTCAAATTGCCAGATTTCGTCAACAAAATGATGGAAAAAAAATGGTTTGGAAGCAAAACAGGTCAAGGTTTCTATAAAAAAGTCGACAAGGATATTTTGTCTTTAGATTTAGATACTTTAGAATACCGTCCGGCTAAAAGAGCTTCTTTTGCGACATTAGAACTGACAAAAACCATTGATAAACCTATTGATCGTTTCAAAGTTCTGGTAAAAGGAACAGATAAAGCGGGAGAATTCTACCGAAAAAGTTTTTCGGGAATGTTTGCTTACGTTTCGAACAGAATACCTGAAATCTCAGATGAATTATACAAAATTGACGATGCGATGAAAGCCGGTTTTGGATGGGAAAATGGTCCGTTCGAAATTTGGGATGCCATTGGTGTCGAAAAAGGAATCGAAATCATGAAAACCGAAGGTTTAGCACCAGCTGCTTGGGTAAACGACATGTTGGCTTCTGGAAGTTCTAGTTTTTATTCTGTAAAAGAAGGCGCTACTTTTTTCTACAATATCCCTACAAAATCTCAAACTAAAGTTCCGGGTCAGGATGCCTTTATAATTCTGAACAACATTCGCGAAAGCAAAAAAGTGTGGAGCAATAGTGGAGCAATTATACAAGATTTAGGAGACGGCATTTTAAATTTAGAATTCCAATCAAAAATGAATACGATCGGTGGCGATGTTTTGGCAGCCATCAATAAAGCAATTGATTTATCCGAAAAAGAATATCAAGGTTTGGTTATTGGAAATCAAGCAGCAAATTTCTCAGTCGGAGCCAATATCGGAATGATATTTATGATGGCAGTCGAACAAGAGTACGATGAGTTGAATATGGCAATCAAAATGTTCCAAGACACGATGATGCGCATCCGTTATTCTGGAATTCCAGTGGTGGTTGCACCACACGGAATGACTTTTGGCGGTGGTTGCGAAATGAGTTTGCATGCGGATAAAGTAGTTGCTGCAGCTGAAACGTATATGGGATTAGTGGAATTTGGTGTTGGAGTAATTCCTGGCGGCGGCGGATCGAAAGAAATGACATTGCGTGCAGCTGATTTATTCCATAAAAACGATGTGGAATTGAACGTATTGCAAGAATATTTCTTGACTGTTGCTATGGCAAAAGTATCCACTTCTGGTTACGAAGCTTTTGATACTGGTCTTTTACAACATGGAAAAGATAGTATTGTAGTGAATAAAGACCGTCAGATTGCTGAAGCTAAAAAACATGCTTTATTAATGGCCGAAGCGGGTTACACACAACCGATTCGCAGAAATGATGTAAAAGTATTAGGAAAACAAGCTTTAGGAATGTTCTTAGTGGGAACTGACCAAATGCAAGCCGGAAAATACATATCAGAACACGACAAAAAAATTGCAAATAAACTAGCTTATGTAATGGCTGGTGGTGATTTATCGGAACCAACATTAGTAACGGAACAATATTTATTGGATTTAGAACGTGAAGCTTTCTTGTCGCTTTGTACCGAAAGAAAAACATTGGAAAGAATTCAGTTTATGCTAACCAAAGGGAAACCGCTTCGTAACTAGTTGCATACTGTAAAATGTATATTGTATTTACAGACTTCATTTATAACATTCCAATATACAATTTTACAGTAATACATTATAAAATTATAAAAGATGAATTATTTTAAGGAATTAAAAGTTTGGCAAAAAGCAATTGAACTTGTAACCGAGACCTATTTAAAAACAACGAGTTTTCCAAAAGAAGAAATTTATGGATTGACTTCCCAAATAAGAAGATGTGCCGTTTCAATTCCATCAAATATAGCAGAAGGTTGTGGAAGAAAAACAAACAAAGATTTTAGTAACTTTTTAGGTATTTCACTTGGTTCTGCATTTGAATTTGAAACTCAATTGATAATTTGCAAAAATCTAGACTTTATAAAACAAGAAGATTTTAATTTTCTAGAAGCAGAAATACAACATATACAAAATATGATTATTAAGTTACAAAGCACATTAGAGAACAAATAGTTCATTTTACAAGTACAATATACAGTATACAATTTACTAAATACAATATCCAATGAAAACAGCCTATATAGTTAAAGCATACAGAACAGCCGTTGGTAAAGCACCGAAAGGCGTGTTTAGATTTAAACGTCCTGATGAGTTGGCAGCAGAAACCATTCAGTTTATGATGAATGAGTTGCCTGATTTCGACAAAAAACGAATTGACGACGTTATGGTAGGAAATGCCATGCCGGAAGCAGAACAAGGACTGAACGTGGGACGATTGATTTCTTTAATGGGATTAAAAATCGAAGATGTTCCGGGTGTGACTATTAACCGTTATTGTGCTTCGGGATTAGAAACCATCGGGATAGCCACCGCTAAAATCCAGTCCGGAATGGCCGATTGTATTATTGCCGGTGGTGCCGAAAGCATGAGTTTTATTCCAATGGGAGGTTACAAACCGACTCCGGATTATGCTGTCGCAAAAGCTGGAAACGAAGATTATTATTGGGGAATGGGACTGACTGCAGAAGCCGTTGCTAAACAATACAATGTATCAAGAGCGGATCAAGATGAGTTTGCTTACAACTCTCATATGAAAGCCTTAAAAGCACAAGCTGAAGGTAGATTTGATAAACAAATTGTTCCAATTACAATTGAACAAACGTTTATCAATGAAAATGGTAAAAAAGAAACCAAATCCTATATCGTAAATAAAGACGAAGGTCCAAGAGCAGGAACTTCGGTAGAAGCATTAGCTGGTTTAAGACCTGTATTTGCTGCTGATGGAAGTGTGACTGCCGGTAATTCATCCCAAATGAGTGATGGAGCCGCTTTTGTTTTAATCATGAGCGAAGAAATGGTGAAAGAATTAAACCTTACTCCTATTGCTCGTTTGGTAAACTTTGCTTCGGCTGGAGTGGAACCAAGAATCATGGGAATTGGACCTGTAAAAGCGATTCCAAAAGCGTTGAAACAAGCTGGATTACAATTGAAAGATATTGATTTAGTTGAGCTGAATGAAGCATTTGCTTCGCAATCATTGGCCGTAATTCGTGAATTGGGATTAAATCCTGATATCGTAAACGTAAATGGCGGAGCGATTGCTTTAGGCCATCCTCTTGGTTGTACCGGTGCAAAATTATCGGTTCAATTATTTGACGAAATGAAACGCAGAGGAAGCAAATACGGAATTGTCAGTATGTGTGTTGGAACTGGGCAAGGAAGTGCGGGGATTTACGAGTTGATGTAAATAAAACATTCTTCTTTTTGTCATTCCGACGAAGGAGGAATCTCATACAGTTTTACAGAATAGTTTATTGAGATTCCTCCTTCGTCGGAATGACAAGATTGAGGAAAAAATATAAATAATAAGAACTTCGCAGGAAGGAAATACAAAATAATTTAAAAATTCATCATTTAAAATAATAAGTCATGAGCGACAAAACAAGAGGAGGTCAATTCCTGGTAAAAGAAACAAAGTGCGAAGATATCTTCACTCCAGAAGATTTCAATGAAGAACAATTAATGATGCGTGACTCTGTAAAAGAGTTTGTAGACAAAGAAATCTGGCCCAACAAAGATCGCTTTGAAAAAAGAGATTTTGCCTTAACGGTAGAAAGTATGCAAAAGGCGGCTGAAATGGGTTTTTTGAGTATCGCAGTTCCTGAAGCTTATGGCGGAATGGGAATGGGATTTGTAAATTCTGTTTTGGTTTGCGATTATATTTCGGGAGCCACGGGTTCATTTTCTTCTGCTTTTGGAGCGCATACCGGAATTGGAACCATGCCAATCACTCTGTATGGAACTGAAGAACAAAAGCAAAAATACGTAACAAAATTAGCCTCTGGCGAATGGTTTGGAGCATACTGTTTGACTGAACCAGGCGCTGGTAGTGATGCCAATTCTGGAAAAACAAAAGCGGTATTATCTGAGGATGGAACACATTATAAAATCACAGGGCAAAAAATGTGGATCACAAATGCAGGATTTTGTAATGTCTTTATTGTTTTTGCCCGTATAGGGGATGATAAAAATATAACCGGCTTTATTGTAGAAAACGATCCAAATAATGGTATTTCCATGAACGAAGAAGAACACAAATTAGGAATTCGCTCCTCTTCTACGCGTCAGGTTTTCTTTGCAGATACAAAAGTTCCTGTTGAAAACATGTTATCCGAAAGAGGGAATGGTTTCAAAATAGCCATGAATGCTTTGAATGTAGGCCGAATTAAATTGGCCGCTGCCTGTTTGGATGCACAACGCAGAGTTATTTCAAACGCAACAAAATACGCTAATGAAAGAATACAATTCAATACCGCTATTTCACAGTTTGGGGCCATCCGGGCAAAATTAGCTGAAATGGCAACTTCCTGTTATGCCGGAGAAAGTGCTACTTATCGTGCAGCAAAAGATATTGAAGATCGAATTGCGTCACGTGAAACCGAAGGAGCTACCCATCAGGAAGCCGAATTAAAAGGGATTGAAGAATATGCCATTGAATGTTCTATTCTAAAAGTGGCCGTTTCTGAAGATATTCAAAATTGTGCAGATGAAGGAATCCAAATCTTCGGAGGAATGGGATTTTCAGAAGATACACCAATGGAAAGTGCTTGGAGAGATGCCAGAATTGCCCGTATTTACGAAGGAACCAACGAAATCAACAGAATGTTATCTGTAGGAATGTTAATCAAAAAAGCCATGAAAGGGCACGTTGATTTACTTGGACCAGCATCAAAAGTACAAGAAGAATTAATGGGAATTCCTTCTTTTGACACTCCTGATTATTCTGAATTATTTGCAGAAGAAAAAGAAATGATTGGTAAATTGAAAAAAGCATTTTTAATGGTTGCAGGTGGAGCTGTTCAAAAATATGGTCCGGATTTAGATGCACACCAACAGTTACTGATGGCAGCTTCCGATATTCTGATTGAAATTTACATGGCAGAAAGTACTATTCTCAGAACCGAAAAATTAGCCAAAAAAGAAGGAGAAGCCAAAGTACAGGAGCAAATTGCCATGGCAAAATTATACTTATATAAAGCAGTAGACACCGTTACTCAAAAAGGAAAAGAAAGTGTAATCTCTTTTGCGGAAGGGGATGAACAACGTATGATGTTAATGGGTTTACGCCGTTTTACAAAATACACTAACATGCCCAATATTGTAGGATTAAGAGAAACAATCACTACAAAATTAGTAGCTAAAAACGAATATTGTTTCTAGAATACAAAACTATTTTTTAGTTTATTTATTTGTTAAAAAACCGCCTTGTTCCTGAAACAAGACGGTTTTTTTACTTAATCGAAAATCACTCGACTTTCTTTTTTTCTATAGGTCTGATTTCTCCATTATAGGAAATCGTACTTCGATTATTAGAATTAATTGTAAGTGTTGCGCTGCCTCCAAAAGAAACGGAAAGAAATAGTTGGTATACATCCGTATCTCCCTTGACAGTCGCTTTTATCTGATAGGCTTTTCTCCCTTTTTCAACAGTAAATTCTTTTGGGCTTCCCTCAAAATTCAAGCCACCATCCCTGCTGCCATAGGCAACACTACTGTACCCTCTACCAAAAAAAGGCATTTCACTCTTAATTTTATCTGGCTTAAATTCCACACAATTTGAATTAGTGGTCAAATCTATACTTCTAAAGCCTTGCCCCAAGGCTGTTTTTCCAATAAAAACAAACTCTTTAGAATCAACCAAAGATGCTATTTGTTTCTCTTTTTCGATTTTACGCTCCGCTCTTAATTGTTTCTTACTTTTTTCCTGAGCATAGCTTGCTGTTACAAGCAGTGAAATAAAAATTACTAAAATTGCTGTTTTCTTTTTCATAATACCCATTTTTAATATTATAAGCTATAACGACTTTATAATTCCGCATCATTTAAATACACTTTCAAAATTTCTAAAATTCAATTTAAAAATTCTGAATTTACTTTTTCTCAAAACGCATCATCGCGATATCGCCCATGATGAAATTCAATGTTTTTCCATCTTCTGAAACGGAATAGGAATCAATTTTTTGAAGCGTTGCCATGTAAATATTCTCCCCTTCTCCGGGACAAAACATTTTGGTTACTGCCATTGGTTCTTTGAAACTGATTTTATTTCCGTCTGCATTTAATTTTCCGGAATAACGGTTGCAACTGTTGCTTCCTGAAATGCTGTTCCCTTTCAAATCGAAAGTGATGGTAGGCCTTTTATTTGGATACAATCCCTCAAAAGCGATTCTCGCTCCTGATACATAATTTAACTCCCAAGTTCCTTCAAGTGAAGCTGTTTTACCCATTGTTGTTTTAAATGAATTGCAAGAGATAAATACTAAACATAAAATGGTTAGCGACAAAATTATTTTTTTCATATGATCAAATTTTATTCTTTCGGAAGTAAAACAAAAATATTGCCAATATTCAATTTTTAAACAAAAATATTACAAAAAAGAGAGTTTTAAAAATCGTATCTCAAGCCCATCACCCGAGGCGCCTATTAGCAACATAATTCCTCCTAATATTGTTGCAAATGTTACACTATCAGACAATTCAATATTCTTAATGGTTTCCTGAATTTGAATCGCAGCTTCATTACCAACCATTCCATTAATTTGACCAAAAAACCTTCCTGTAACCGCTTCTCTTCCAAAGAAAAAACTAAAAATAGACAAAATAATAATTAATAATGGAGGCAATGAAAATATAGTATAATAGGACAATGAGGCGCTTAACTTTATGCCGTTATCATCCTCAAATTCCTGGTAGGTTCGCTTCAACAAACCCCAACTTGTTTTGGCTAATTCTTTGTGCTTCATTTTAAAACTATTTTTATATTCTTCTATAAGAAAAATTTCAGATTGTTGGTTTTATTTGATTCGAAAGCATCGTTGGTAATCACTTTTAGATCAATTGCTACTGCATTCAAAACTACAAATAAATAGACTAAGAATTTAAAATGAATATTGTATAATTCCTACTAAATTGAATTATAAAAACCTAATTCTATTATCAGCAACCCAAAATTTTCTTACCTTTGAAATAAAACGTGCCATGAAAAAAATATTTCTATCAATTGTCCTAATTGTTGTTGTGATTATAGGTTGTAAAACTAGCAGCGATTCAAGTAATTCAAAAAAACTGAACATTGTTTTTGAATCTAAAAGCAACAGTACAGTTTCTGGAACGGCAACTTTTGTAGAAAAAAATGAAGAAGTGACTTTCGTTGCAAAGTTAGCCGGACTAAAACCTGGTGTTCATGCTATACACATCCATGAGAAATCAGATTGTACGGCCGCTGATGGAAGTTCCGCAGGAGGACATTGGAACCCAACGTTTAAAAAACATGGAAAATGGGGAATTGGTGAATATCACAAAGGCGATATCGGAAATTTCACTGCTGATGAAAAAGGAAATGGCACCATTACATTATCAACTGATGAATGGTGTATAGGTTGTGGAGATGCGACTAAGGATATACTGGGAAAAGGATTAATTGTTCATCAAGGAACTGATGATTATGTTTCTCAACCTGCCGGTAATGCTGGTGCAAGAGTAGCCTGTTCAGCTATAATTAAATAAGATTTAAATTATAGGCAAAAAACCGTTTCGTTACAAATACGAGACGGTTTTTTTAATTTTAATTTAATGACAAAACCATAAAAAAACATAGCTTTGTAGCTTCAAATTAAAACAATGATTAACCCTTCGGCATCAGGTTGGATAGATAAATTTTTTATAGAACAAAAATTTTCTAAGGAAACTGTTTCTAAAACTACTGATTCATTTTATCATAAGGTCAGAAATACCGGTTTTATCTATGGCCATATAATTACATTTGAAACCGTAAATACAATTAATACCAAAGGTTGGTTTAAGGAAGAGATTTCTAAAGTTGCCTTATTAAATACTTTATACGACGTTTTTTGTCTAACCAACGAAGAAATTAGTGCTGAAAATTTCATTAAGCAGGCCGTTACTTTTTATAATCAAATGAATCCCCAAGGATTTAATTTATTTAAAAAAATAATGCCTAAACATTCTCTTTCCTTAACACTGGAAAAAATAATTGATGAACGTGTCCAAACCAATGATACTGTCATCAGTAAAAGTTTCTCCCATCTTGTAACGAATGCTTTATTGTTTATAGATATACTAGCTTTTCGTCAATACTTAATACATGGGACAATTCCTGAAAAATACCTAAAGAAAATTGAAGAAACAATTGTAAATATTGTAACACTTGCCCTGAAAATTAAGTCCAACAAATCGCAGTATGATGATCTGTTGATTAAACTTTTTGAAGCTTCCATACGTTACAGTAAATTTTCCAGAGTTTCCGTTCAAAGTCTGGAAACACTTCAACTGGATTATTTTACAAATGAATTAGAAAAATATTATTTGATAGATATTGCCGGAATGGCTTTGTGGAGTGATGGAATAATTGAAAATAATGAAGCCTATTTTTTACATTCATTAGCTGAAACGTTATCGATTTCAGATGATTTTGTAGATCAGAGTATAAACAGTACTAATGAATTTATAACCAAACATAAAAAAGAAATTCCTTACTTCAATTACTCGAATCCTGTCAAACACTTTTATGACCAAACCACTCAAAGTGTTGTTACTTTAGTAAGCCGTAATAAAAGCCGATTGATAAAGGAAATTGTTCAAAGCAAAGAATTAATGCTTCTTTTAGCCTATTCTACCCGAAGAGATTTGGATGAGAAAGAAAAGAAAAAAGTAAAAAAACAGTTGTTGGAGATTTGCAAAACGATTCCTTCCTTGACTATATTTTTACTTCCGGGTGGTAGTTTATTATTGCCGATTTTGATAAAATTTATCCCTACACTTTTGCCGTCAGCTTTTAATGAAAATCTAGACGAAAATGAATAAAAAAATCGCCCGAAAGCGATTTTTTTTAAAATTTTAATTGGTATACATTATCCAAATCTTTATCGGAACTGACATTGACATCCAAATCAGTTACAAATCCAGAATTCAATCCGTATGCCCAACCGTGTAATGTTAATTCTTGTCCGTTTTTCCAAGCTGATTGCACAATAGAAGTTTTAGCCAAATCAAATACTTGCTCCTTCACATTAATTTCTACAAAAGCATTAAATCGCTCATTTTCATCAGTAATCGAATCCAAATATTCGTTATGCAAACGATATACATCTTTTATATGTCGAATCCAATTGTCAATAATCCCAATAGATTCATTACCCATAGCAGCTTTTATACCACCACAGCCATAATGACCACAAACAAGTACATGTTTTACTTTCAAAACATTCACGGCATAATCCAAAACACTTAACATATTCATGTCGGAATGGATTACCATATTGGCAATGTTTCGATGAACAAAAACCTCTCCTGGTTTTGCACCAACGATTTCATTTGCTGGAACCCTACTATCCGAACAACCTATCCATAATAATGGTGGTGTTTGTCCTTTGGCTAAATCTTCAAAATAATTTGGATCACTAGCTAAAGAAGTTTCGACCCATTTTTTATTATTTTCTAATATTTTTTTATAAAAATCGCTCATAAAGAATACTGTCTTTGTTGAATCAAATGTAAAATAAAATTAATCGTTTTATTTACTTAAAAAAAATCATTCTCAATTTTATTGATTATTTCACATATACTTTAGTATTGTTACAATTAATTCAGATTCTTTAACGGGTAATCCTAAAATATTTATTTTCATTAATATTGAGTTTTTTATATAATTTCTTTCAAATGTAAATTTAGCATAAGTTTTTAATAGAAAACACTATAGTAAAAAGTTATAGTTTTACTAAATTTACATCAGAAATTATTATAAACATGACAATCACTCAATTAAAATATGTTTTGGCTGTAGCCGAACATAAAAATTTCACTCTTGCTGCCGAAAAATGTTTTGTAACTCAGCCTACTTTGAGCATGCAAATTCAGAAAATAGAGGAAGAATTAAGCATTCAAATATTCGATCGTACAAAAAAACCAATTCAGCTCACGGATATTGGACAAAAAATTGTCAATCAAGCTAAAAACATTGTTAATGAAGCGGATAGAATTCAAGACATCGTTGAACAACAAAAAGGGTTTATTGGCGGCGAATTTAGATTAGGAATAATTCCTACTATTATGCCTACCTTATTACCCATGTTTTTGAGTAATTTTATAAAAAAATATCCCAAAGTAAAGCTCATCATCGAAGAGTTAAACACGGAAGAGATTATTACAAAACTCAATAACGGACATCTTGATGCTGCCATTGCGGCAACTCCTTTGTTGGAAGAAAAAATTAAAGAAATTGTTTTGTACTTTGAACCTTTTGTAGCTTACATTCCGGAGAGTCATCATAATTTCCAAAAAGAAGAAATAGAAGTCTCCGATTTAAACTTAGATGAGATTCTACTATTGCAGGACGGACATTGTTTTCGCGATGGAATTTTGAACTTATGCAAAAATACCGGTAAAAATGAAATCAATCATTTTCAAATAGAAAGCGGAAGTTTTGAAACTTTAATAAAATTGGCCGATGAAGGTTTAGGAACTACATTACTACCCTATTTGCATACTTTAGATTTGAAAGAATCTGACAAAATAAAGCTACGCCATTTTAAGGAACCAAAACCTGCACGAGAAGTCAGCTTGATTTTCCCAAAAAGCGAATTGAAAATTCAGATAATTAATGCACTTAGAAGTACAATTGCAGGTGTTATAAAAGGAGCAATTGTTTTTCAAAATGTCCAAATTATTAGTCCACTTCAAAAAAAATAAAATAAAAAAAGGAACCGATTTAAGGTTCCTTTTTTTATTTATGAATTTACGATTAGTAAACATTGTTTTAATTCTGGTTTTCCAATCGTGAAATTTAACAACCATTCTCGTAATTGTTCCATTTCGTATGGTAATAACGTTTTAATCGCTTTTTCTAATTCTTTGCAAAAAAGCATCGGGTCAAAACTTACTCTTTCAAGTACTGATTTTGTGTAATCGAACATAATTTTCGACATAATAAATTAAGATTTGGGTTATCAATTTTTATTAACTATTGTAAAAATACATTTTTTTAATACACAACATGACTAATTAACATTCTTTTTTATTTTTTTTTTCAACTATAAAAAAGCAATTTATAAACTATAAATCTCCGTGTTTTATTATTTTTTTTTGGCACGAAACATTTCTCTTTTCCCAGGAGGGCCTTCTAGTTTCTCGACAGTAAAGCCTACTTCTATCATACTCCTTTTTACAACACCTCGAGCTGCATAAGTAACCAAAACTCCTTTTGGTTTAAGGCTATTATACATTTTTTCAAAAATTGCGGTACTCCATAATTCCGGCTGGACTCTATATCCAAAAGCGTCAAAATAGATTAAATCAAATTTTTCTAAATCATCAATTTCTTCAAAAAATTGTTTTCTTTTTGTCAATAAAAAATCATTGCTCAAAACAATCTGTTCTCCCCAATTACTTTCATGCATTTTTTTAAACACAGCACTTTCACTGCCCGCATTCAGCTCATCAACATAATTCATAGATACAACTTCCTCTGCTGATATCGGATAGGCCTCCACTCCTACATAATCGATCGATTGATTCATTTTTCGTGCTTCCAGAAAAGTGATAAACGCATTCAAACCTGTTCCAAAACCAATTTCTAAAATAGAAATTTGTCTGTTTTGAAATAAAGACAATCCATTTTTGATAAAAACGTGTTGCGCTTCCTGTATTGCCCCGTGTTTAGAATGATAACATTCATCCCATTCCTGTAAATGAATAGTTGTGGAACCGTCAAGTGTTTGGATTATTTCTCTTTTCAAAATTATAATTTGAGGTTGTTCTTAGTTTAATAGCTTTATCAGACGGTCAAATTTAATCAAAACTAAAACGTAATAGTCTCAAAAAATCTATATTTTTTATAAATTTCATATAAATTGACTCTATTTATTTCCATTTTTTAAAATATAAACAAATCACAGTTAAATGCTATAATTAATGGAATAATCATAAGTATTTCAGTGATTTTTATTTAATTTTGCAAACATTAAAGTTCGCTTTGTAAAAAACCAAAGATTTTAATACTCAAGCATATCACTTATAAAAAATAAAAATAAACAATACCTTATTATGAGTACAACTCAAACTAGCAAAATTGAAATAATTAAAGCTCCTACTTCAAAAATAAATGAAGTAGATTTTGAAAACTTAAGCTTTGGTTCTGTTTTTACAGATCATTTATTCGAATGTGATTTTAAAAATGGGGAATGGCAAAAACCGGTCATTAAGCCTTACGCTCCTTTTTTGTTAGATCCGTCTACAAGAGTTTTTCATTATGGCCAAGCTATTTTTGAAGGTATGAAAGCATACAAAGATGACAATAATGACATTTGGCTTTTTAGACCTGATGAAAATTACAACCGTTTCAATAAATCTGCTGTAAGAATGGCTATGCCAGAAGTTCCGGAAGATGTATTTATGAATGGTCTAAATCAATTGTTACAATTAGATGAAGCTTGGATAAAAAAAGGAAAAGGAAATTCCATGTATATTAGACCGTTTATGATTGCTACAGGCACTGGAGTAATTGCAAATCCATCAGATGATTATAAATTCATGATTATTTTGTCTCCTGTATCAGCTTATTATTCTGGTGATGTTAAAGTACTTATTGCGGAACATTTTAGTAGAGCTGCAAATGGAGGAATAGGAGCTGCAAAAGCTGCCGGAAATTATGCTGCGCAGTTTTACCCTACCGACTTAGCTAATAAAGAAGGATTTCAACAAGTAATTTGGACTGATGATGCAACGCATACCAAACTTGAAGAAGCAGGTACAATGAATGTATTTTTTAGAATAAACGACACTTTACTAACTGCTCCTGTAAGCGAAAGAATTCTTGATGGTGTAACCCGAAAAACGCTAATTGATTTAGCAAAAAGTGAAGGCATAAATGTAGAAATTCGTCCCGTTTTAGTTTCAGAACTTGTTGAAGCTTCTGAAAATGGAACTTTGAAAGAAATATTTGGAGCCGGAACCGCTGCGGTGGTAAGTCCAATTTCTGGATTCTCTTATAAAGATGTTTATCATGAATTACCAAAAATTGAAAACGCTATAGCATTACAATTAAAAGATAAATTGACCAATATCCAAAATAAATTGGAGGAAGATACTTTTGGTTGGACTGTTAAAGTGTAAATTTCCTGATTTCTAGATTATAAAAAAAGCGATTTTCATACTGAAAATCGCTTTTTTTATGTCTTATTTGAACCGTTATCCATTCTCCAATATTTTAGAAAAATCTGGTTTGAAATAATTAGGCCCTTTCATTACCTTACCGTCTTCACGGTAAATAGGTTTTCCATCTTCGTCTAACTTACTCATATTACTGCGTTGAATTTCGTCAAAAACTTCTTCAATTTTATGTTGCAAGCCATGCTCAATAATAGTTCCACATAGAATATACATCATATCTCCTAGTGCGTCTGCAATTTCTACTAAGTCATTATTTTGAACTGCTTCCAGATATTCTTCGTTTTCCTCTTTCATCAGGTTGTATCGAAGAGTGTACTTACTTTCTCCTAAATTAGCAGTAGGAATTTCACTATGCCCTATTTTAAATGCAGTATGAAATTCCTTAACTGAGTTTATTTGTTTTTGCATATTTTTATTTTATTAAATGAAAAGGCAAATTAGCAACTATTTCTAAACAATTAACTAAATTTGCCTGAAATAATTTAAAATATGTTTAGTCAAGGACAATTAGTGTTTGCAGGCTGTTTTTTTGTTGCTTTTGTTATTGCAGCAATTTATGCCTACCGAAAAGATTTAAGAATACATAAAGAGTTTTATAAAGGTAATTACAAGATATTAGTAGGTTTCTTAATTTTTATTGGAATTCTGTTTATGATAAAAATATTTTTTAAACGTTAAAATCTTTATTTTGGAATAAAAAATAACCCCAAATAGCGTCTAACTTTTTGGGGTCAATTCAAAATGAGCATTTTTTATTTACACTATACTTCTAGTTTTCCGAAGGCAAAAACCCAAAGGTTTTAGAATATTTCAACATTTGTTCCGCAAATGTTTTCGGTTGCTGTACTTCTATCGAAATAATTCTACCTTTTTTATCTAACTTTGGAACCAATACTGGATTTACAAAACCACTATAAGCAGCAGGAGCAAATTGTTTATTACGCGCTAAAACTTCGGCATGCAATTTCTGATCTACTTTTACACCATAATTTTCCACTAATGCTTTTCCTGCGTTAAAATCACCTTCTGATTTGATTCGTTGCACTTCTCTTAGCAATTGCCCAAATAAATCATGTAGTTTTTCATAATCCGTAATATTGAAATACGTTTTTCCATCGCGAGTAATTTTCTCAATAACATTGTCATTTTTTCCTTTTTCAAAAACCCAGGCACTAACCCACTGGCGATTTCTCATATGTGATTCTTCAATATTAGCACCTAATTCTAAACGTACCAATTGCATCATTAATCCATTTCTGATATAATTATTATAAGACTCCATCCCCAGTTTTTTCCAATCATCAACTAATCCTAATTCTTGTAATTTTGGGTTATACAAATAATATAATCCCACTAGATCCGCTCTTCCTTCTTCAAGTGTTGAGGCATAGCTTTTCAACGATTCTTTTGGAGTTCCCACTCCCGGATTAATTTGTCCTGAGGCATGACCAACTACTTCGTGTAAAGCAGTATGCATCTTACCTCCTATTTCTCCATATTTTTTTGCCAAGACAATTTCTTCTTCGTCATTTGCAAATTCCTCTAATTTTCCTTTTCCGGCAGCTTTAGCGTACGAATCAATAATATTACTTAAAGAAACGGATTTCGAACCATGTTCAGCACGAATCCAATCTGCATTAGGAAGATTTACTCCAATAGGTGTACTTGGTGATGCATCACCTGATTCTCCTGCTACAATAACCGTTTTATAAGAAACCCCTACTACATTTTTCTTTTTATGTTCTGGCATCAATGGAGAATTATCTTCAAACCATTGAGCGTTTTTGGACACTACTTCCATTTTTGCCGACATGTCAAAATCTTTTATCTGAACGATTCCTTCATAAGAACCTCTGTATCCTAACGGATCATTGTAAACTTCGACAAAACCATTGATGTAGTCTATATTTCCTTCAGTTGCATGCACCCAAGCAATGTTATAGTCATCCCAAGTTTTCAAACTACCTGTTTTGTAATAACTTATCAGTAATCCTAAAGCATCCGCTTGTTTTTTATTCTCGGCAACAATTTTGGCTTTTTCTAACCAAAAAATAACTTTATCGATAGCCGCTCCATACATACCGCCACTTTTCCAAACTTTTTCTACTAATTGTCCTTTTGCATTGCGAACTAATTTAGAATTCAAACCATAAGAATATGGCTTTTTAGGATCTGGACTTTTTTTCTTAGCATAGAAATCTTCCGTTTCTTTTAATGAAATTCCTTTTCCGTAAAAGTTAATTGCGGAGCCTTCCAATAAACCTTTCGATTCATCAAGATTAACTTTTTTTGCATCAATATCATTAAAGATAATTGCTGCAATAGTTGGTGACAAAGCTGTTTTAGTCGCTTTCATCAAACCATCGAAATAGGCTGCAGAAAAACCTGGCTTAATTTTATCACTGGAATAATGATGGTGTATTCCATTTGAAAACCAAACCCTTTTAAGATAAATTTCAAAATTTTTCCAGTCTTCGGAGGTTTTATCCCCTTTATAATTTTTGTAAATATTCTCTAACGCTTTTCTGATTTTTAGATTGTATTTATAATTTTGGTCCCACATTATATCACGACCCGAAGTTCCGGCTTGTGTCAAATAATAAACTAATCTTTGCTCTTTTAGGGTAAGATTTTCCCAACCTGGAATTTGATAACGCAACACTTTAATGTCTGCAAATTGCTCTACAACATAATCAAAAGAGTCCTTTTCTGTCATTTTTACTTCAACTTTTTTTGTTATTTGTGCACTACAAATAGCAGAAATAGCAAGAGTAATTAAAACACTTGAAATTTTAAGTAATTTCATTATTAATTATATTTAGGGGTTAAATGAACTATTATTCAACAAATATACAGATTCTTTAAATAAATAATAAAAAACCATCTCCCAAATTTTCGTTATTACGATGCAACTAAAATAGCCATTATACTTTCAATCCAATATTTTTTTGAATTCAGAGTTTATAAAATGGAAATTAAGTTTCAAAAAAATTATTCAAATTACAACGAACTAAAAGAACCTCTTTTATAATTTTTTGATACTTATTCAACTATATTAATAAAATTTTTAACTTTACAAGTTAAAACAGCCTATTACCATGAGGATTTTAAAATATCTATTTCTTTTACTATTACTTAGCTTAGTTGCACTATCCATTTTTATTGCAACACAAAAAGGAGATTTTACTGTAGAAAGAAGCAAAGTCATTAATTCCCCAAAATCAGCAGTGTTTAATTTTGTCAATGATTTTAAAAATTGGGAAGACTTTGGTTCATGGGCCGTAGAAGATCCTGAGATAAAAATAACGTATCCTCAAAATACTATTGGAAAAGGCGCCTCTTATTCATGGGAAGGAAAAAGTGGCAGTGGTGAAATCAAAACAATTTTTGTAAAAGAAAATGACAGCATTTCTCAAAAAATGAATTCTGATGGTACGATGTCTGATGTTTTTTGGAGTTTTAAAGACACTGTCGGAGGAACTAAAGTAACTTGGAGAACAAAAGGAAAAATGAGCTTTCTTTTTAAAATATATTCTGCTTTCAATGGTGGTGTTGAAAAAATTATCGGTGGCCTATATGAAAAAAGCTTAGCCAACTTAGACAAAACTCTTGATTATGAAATAAATACTTATTCAGTAAAAGTGGAAGGTTTGGTAAAAAAACCCGAGACTTTTTATTTGCATCAAACTTTTACCAGCAAAATTTCTAGTATTATTAAAAATTACAAAATCGTTTCTCCAAAAATAATACTCTTCTGTGAAAAAAATAATCTTACAATCACAGGAAAACCCTTTATACTATACCACACTTATGATGTGGTAAACGGACTTGCCAAAATATCTATTTGTGTACCAATTAAAGATCAAATTTTCACAAGCGAAGGGAGTGATCTTTATTCCGGAAAATTAGAAGCATTCGAAGCGGTAAAAACCATTTTAACTGGCGACTATTCCCACAGGCAAAAAGCTTTGGATAAAACATCCCAGTATCTTAACGCCAATCGACTGGCACATGACGCCGCATTTTCACATCTCGAAATGTACTCCACAAGCAAAACTGAAATAAAAAATCCATCAAAATGGGTTACTGAAATTTATTATCCAATAAAACCAAAAGTCGAAGCAGTTAAAATTTATAAACCAGCAGTTATAAAAGCTGATGAAGTAATAAAAACAGAACCGGTTGTAAAAACTAATGAAGCTATAAAAACGGAACCAGTTGTAAAACCTAAACAGGTTATAAAAAAACCAACTCCAATAAAAAAAGAAGAGGAACAATCTGAATTTTAATATTTTTTTGATAACAGATTAAACCTATTTGATAAATTCTATTCTAATCAGATAAACAATAGCTTTGCAAGAGGAAAAGGAATTTATTCAAAAACTATTGAACCCTAAAACGCAAAATGATGCGTTTCAACAACTCTTGCAGGACTATCAAAGACCGCTGTACAACCACATTCGTAATATCGTCTTGAGTCATGATGATGCCGATGATATTTTGCAAAATACTTTTATAAAAGTATTTCAACATTTAAAAAACTTCAAAGGCGACAGCAAACTTTTTTCATGGATGTATCGCATTGCCACTAATGAAGCGCTAACTTTTTTGAATCAAAAAGCAAAAATTAACGGAATATCGTCTGAAACATTACAAAACAAAGCCATTGACAATCTAAAAGCCGATGTATTTTTTGACGGAAATGAAATTCAAATAAAATTACAAAAAGCCATTGCCGTTTTACCCGAAAAACAACAATTAGTTTTCAAAATGAAATATTTTGAAGAATTAAAATATGAAGAAATATCAGAAATTCTAGGAACATCAGTAGGTGCTTTGAAAGCATCTTATCATCATGCCGTAAAAAAAATTGAAGCCTTTGTAACGGCAAATTAAACCTTTTATATTTAATTAAGTCTAATGAGTATTATGAAAGCATTTAAATTAGAAAACGAACCTAAAATTGAGTCAGGATTTAAAACTCCAGATCATTATTTTGAAAATTTTTCAACCAAAATGATGGAGCAATTGCCTGTAAGCGAGCCGAAAGTAATTTCTATTTTTCAAAAAAGAAAAACTCTAATTATGATGGTTGCAGCAGTATTAGTACTTGCATTGATGATTCCAATTTTGACCCCCTCTTCAACAAACACAAAAGAGCTGGATTCAACTACTTTAGAAAATTACATAGCGTATCAATCTAATATGAATCAATATGATTTGATTAGTGTATTAGAGCCCGAAGATATTAATAACATTAACTCAACTGTTGTTTTAGAAGATGAAGCCTTAGAAGATCTTTTAACTACAAATTCCAACTTAGAACATCTTATTTTAGAATAAAAAAATGCTTTTTTCCAAGTTAAAATTAAACAAAAAATAAAAAAATGAACTTTAAAAAACTATTCCCAATACTGCTACTATTCGTTTCTTTTAATTTTTACGCACAAGGCGAAAAAATGAAAGAAAAAAAAGAACAAATTAAAGCTTTGAAAGTAGCTTTTCTGACCACCGAATTAGATTTAACAGCTAATGAAGCAGAGAAATTCTGGCCAATCTACAATACATTTGATGATAAACAATTTGAATTGAGACATCAAAAAATGAAGACTTTCATGAGAAAAATGAATGATGGTTCTTTGGATAAAATGACTGAAAAAGAAGCAAATACTTTTTTGACTCAAATGGAAAGTACTGAGGAAGAGTTATTTCTGCTAAGAAAAAAATTCATGCAAAATTTGAAAGGAATATTTCCTGCTGTGAAAATCATAAAACTTAGAAAAGCTGAAGAGGATTTCAATAGAAAATTGTTACAACAATATCGCAGCAAAGGTCCAAAAAGATAATATCTTTTTATTTATTAGTTCAAAAAAAACACCCTAAGTACTAAACAAAAAGCATTTCGGGTGTTTTTATTTTTTGAAATTTAAGCGAATCATTTTATTTTTTCCTGCTGCAATAGCAGTATTTTCATCCATAAACCGAATCGTAAAAAGACTGGAATCCGCAGATAACTGTTTCCATGAATTACCACTATCCGAAGAATAATATAATCCGGATGCACCTACTGAAACTAATTCCGTCCCATTACTATTTGGAACATATTGTACACAGGAAGCAGATCCAAAACCTAGATTTTCAGCAATTAATTCCCAAGTTTTTCCTCCATTCGTTGTGGATGCTTTATTTCCAGAATTTTGTTCCGGAACTTCATAATTTCCACCAGCGACAAATCCTTTTTTGAAATCATAAAAATCGGCGGTGAAAATTCCAGTCATGGTTTTTCCTTGAACAATTGGTGTATCATAAACTTCCCAAGTCTTTCCTTTATCAGGTGAGTAAAAAACTCTGGCTTTTTTTCCTCCAGAAACAACCCATGCTTTATCTCCTTTTGTAACAATATTTGTATTGCTTGCCGCAAAAGCTGCTTCCCCGTCAGTCACTTTTGGCAATTTGCTCGACGGAATTTTATTCCATGAATTTCCACCGTCACGAGTGATTAGTATTGAAAGACAATCGGATATTGGATCTCCTATAGCTATTCCTTCTTTATCATTCCAAAATTGCATACTATCATAAAATACTTTTTCGTGATTTTCCTGATAGACCAATTTTATTTCTGAACCATCTTTAGAAATTCTATATAGCAAAGCCGGATTGGAAACATTAAGGATAAAAACAGCTGAAGACGTTTGTGCAATACTTCTAAATTCAAACTTCAAACTATCATTCTCAATCCTGTTTTCATTTTTTTTATCTTTCTCCAAATCATAAAAACCAAATCTTGATTCATCAGCAGCATACCAAACTTTATTTGCATCAATAAGAATGGCTCTAATGCTCATTTTATCTTGAAACAGTGTGTCAATTTGAATGGACTGAAAACTTGTGTTATTTAATTTCTCAGCAACATAACCACCTGTTTTACAAGACATAAAAACAATTAAAAACAACACAATTAAAAAAATATTTCTCATTTTATATGATTTTTATGACGAATTTACAATTAAAAATGTTAATACCAATGGACGTTTAATTTATTGGCACAGTAATTGAATATTCAGAAAACATTAAACTTAATAACATTAATTATGAAAACGAAACTACTCCTTTTAAGTCTATTGACTTCTGTTTTCGCAACACAAATACAAGCGCAAGATAGAACAACAATAAATGCCATGAATTCTGAGATTAGTGATAACTTAGATTTACGTGCGGTTGCATCAATTTTTGGGGATTCGAGAGATCTTCAGGATTTCGAAAGACGGTTAAATGACCCAAAGCTTCAAATATCAAATTTGGATTTAAATAATGACAATGAAGTTGATTATTTACGCGTAATTGAAACCGTAGAAAATCGAACTCACGTAATCATCATTCAATCTGTTCTTGATCGCGAGGTATATCAAGATGTTGCTACAATTGACGTTGAGAAAGACAGATACAACAATATTCACGTACAAGTTGTAGGCGATGTGTACATGTATGGTCAAAATTACATTTACGAGCCTGTGTATTACAGCACACCGCTTATTTATGCTTCTTTCTGGAGTTCTAATTACCGTCCTTATTATTCAACTTGGAATTGGGGATATTATCCTTCTTATTATTATGCATGGAATCCATTCCCGGTTTTCAGATATAGAAATAACATCAACATTAGTTTAAACATAAATAACAATTACAATTATGTTAACTACAGAAGAAGTAATCGAGCGGTAGAATTATATAGCACCAGACGTTCAAATGGCTATGAAAGACAACATCCAAATCATGCTTTTTCAAGAAGAAATTCTCAAGTAACAAATCGTTATGAATTAGACCAAAGAAGAGGTGTTAGAAATGTTGATACAAGAAACGAAAAAGGGTATTCTCAAAGCAGAACGAATCCTTCCAGAGAAGCAGCGCCACAAAGAACTAATTCACAAAGAGATTATTCTCAAAACAGAACAAATCCTTCCAGAGAAGCAGTGCCACAAAGAGCTAATTCACAAAGAGACTATTCTCAAAACAGAACAAGTCCTTCAAGAGAAGCAGCCCCACAAAGAACTAATTCACAAAGAGACTATTCTCAAAACAGAACAAATCCTTCCAGAGAAGCAGCCCCACAAAGAACTAATTCACAAAGAGATTATTCTCAAAACAGAACAAATCCTTCCAGAGAAGCAGCGCCACAAAAAACTAATTCACAAAGAGATTATTCTCAAAACAGAACAAATCCTTCCAGAGAAGCTGCCCCACAAAGAGCAGAATCTCAAAGAGACTATTCTCAAAACAGAGCGAATCCTTCCAGAGAAGCTGCCCCACAAAGAGCAGAATCACAAAGAGACTATTCTCAAAACAGAGCGAATCCTTCCAGAGAAGCTGCCCCACAAAGAGCAGAATCTCAAAACAGAGGTAACTCTTCAAGAGAATCAGCTCCGCAAAGAACAGAAAATCAAAGAGGTAATTCTTCTTCAAGAAATGACAACAGAAGATCATAAAAAAATTCTGCATTAAATCAAAAACACGGCTGTGACAGCCGTGCTTTTTTTTGTCATTTTATTAAATAAACAGCCCTAATTTATTTTAAAAGTGTAAATTTGACAAGTTTTTTAAAAAATATACATGAGCGCATCGCACAAAGACTTGCATACTAAATTGACATTAGGCGGGTTATTAGTTTCATTAGGAATAATTTACGGTGATATAGGAACTTCACCATTATATGTAATGAGAGCCATACTGGGTGATCACATTATTAATGCCGAAGTTGTTTTAGGAGGCATTTCAGCTGTATTTTGGACACTTACGCTACAAACCACTATTAAATACGTAATCATTACCTTGAGTGCTGATAATCACGGTGAAGGTGGAATTTTTGCATTATATGCCTTAGTCAAAAAAACAAAAATTCAATGGCTGATTGTTCCCGCCATTATTGGAGGAAGTGCCTTATTGGCCGATGGAATTATAACCCCCCCTATATCAGTATCCTCTGCCGTTGAAGGTATGAGAATTTTTTACCCAGAAATAAATACTATTCCTATAGTTATTGGAATTTTATTCATACTTTTTACTATACAGCAGTTTGGAACCAAACTTGTTGGTCGATTTTTTGCTCCAATGATGCTAATCTGGTTTAGTATGCTTGGAATTCTTGGACTAATACAGATTACAAAACATCCCGAAGTTTTTAAAGCCCTAAATCCGTATTATGCCTATCATCTATTGAGTATTCATCCTGAAGGTTTTTTTGTGTTAGGTGCCGTATTTTTATGTACCACAGGTGCCGAAGCATTGTACTCAGATATGGGACATTGCGGACGAAAAAATATTAGAATTAGCTGGATATTTGTAAAAAGTACTTTGGTTCTAAACTATTTTGGTCAAGCAGCCTATTTGATTCATCATGAAGGGGAAACATTGTTAAGTTTAGGCGGAAAAAATGGAAACCCATTCTATTTAATAATGGCTGATTGGTTTCAGCCTATTGGAATTGTAATTGCAACTTCGGCTGCCGTAATTGCATCACAAGCATTGATTAGTGGTTCGTTTACTTTAATAAATGAAGCCATGCGATTAAATTTTTGGCCGAAAGTTAAAATTAAATATCCTACTGAACTAAAGGGACAATTGTATATTCCGTCCATAAACTGGTTGTTGTTTTTGGGGTGTGTTGGTATTGTATTGCACTTTGAAGAATCCAGTAATATGGAACATGCTTATGGTTTAGCAATCGTTTTATGTATGATTATGACCACCATTTTACTTAATTTTTATTTAATTATGAAAAGAGTAAAACTATATTTTATGATCCCCACAATTACCGTTTATCTGATTATTGAATTTTGTTTTCTTTTTGCTATTCTACCAAAATTTATAGATGGTGGTTATGTAACCCTTTTTATAGCCATAATACTAATATCAATTATGACAATTTGGTATTTAGCGAAGAAAATCAACAAGAGTTACACAAAAATTGTCAAAATTGAAGATTACAAAAAAGTACTTGTCGAATTAAGTGCTGATTTATCTATACCCAAATATGCTACACATTTAGTTTACATGACTAATGCCGGCAGAACGGATGAGATAGAAGAAAAAGTAATGTATTCCATTTTACAAAAAAGACCCAAAAGAGCCGATATTTATTGGTTTGTACACGTAAACATATTAACGGAACCTTATAAAACGGAATATAAAGTAACCGAAATGGTCAAAGATGATTTGTATCGAGTTGACTTTAATTTAGGGTTTAGAGAACCTACAAAAATAAACTTGATGTTTAAAGAAGTAATTAAAGACATGGTACAAAAAGGAGAAGTAGATATAACCAGCAGATATGAATCTTTGAATAAAAATAATATCATAGGTGATTTCAAATTTGTATTATCTGAAAAGTTCCTTTCTAATGATAGTGACTTAAGATGGTATGAAAAATTAATCATGAACTCCTATTTCTTTATTAAAAAACTAAGTTTATCTGAAGAAAGAGCCTTTGGTTTGGACAGCAGCTCTGTTAAAATAGAAAAATTTCCAATGGTGCTTCATGCTCCGGAAAATATAGGATTAACAAGAGTTAAATAACCTTTTTACATTTAAAAATTTTTAAAAAACACTGTTTTGATTACAGTGTTTTTTTATGCCAAAAGATTTAAAAACAACATTCATTATTAAAAATATAACATTCAATCAATTAATAGTACCTTTGCACCTCAATTATTTAAAATGAGATTACACAGAAATTTAGTTTATACTACCATCGACGCTTTAAATGCCATTTTTAACGAAGGCGAATATGCTGACAAAGTGGTAGCAAGATCCTTAAAAAAAGACAAACGTTGGGGAAGCTCTGACAGAAAATTTGTTGCCGAAACCATCTACGAAATTGTACGTTGGAAAAGATTATACGCAGAAATAGCCGAAGTAAAAGAACCTTTTGACAGAGACAATCTTTGGAGAATGTTTTCTGTATGGGCAGTTTTAAGAGGCTACCCTATTCCTGATTGGCGTCAACTGGAAGGAACTCCGGAAAGAAAAATAAAAGGACGTTTTGACGAGCTTTCAAAAGTGAGAGCCTTAAAAGAATCTATTCCGGATTGGATGGATGAATTGGGAGTTAAAGAATTAGGTGAGAAAGTTTGGGCAACTGAAATAACAGCTCAAAATCAACCAGCCAAAGTTATCCTAAGAGTCAACACACTTAAAACAACAAGAGAAGCGCTGCGCGCCATTTTAATGGATTTAAACATTGAAACAGAAACGCTTAAAAATCAGCCAGATGCTTTAGTTTTAAAAGAAAGAGCCAACGTTTTCCTAACTGACGCTTTTAAACAAGGTTTTTTTGAAGTTCAAGATGCCAATTCCCAATTAGTGGCTGCTTTCCTTGATGTAAAACCAGGAATGCGTGTCGTTGATACATGCGCCGGTGCAGGTGGAAAAACATTGCATATTGCCTCTTTGATGGAAAACAAAGGACAGTTAATCGCTATGGATTTGTATGAAAGCAAATTGAAGCAATTAAAAATCAGGGCCAAAAGAGACGGTGCTTTCAATATTGAATACCGTATTATTGACTCCACTAAAATTATCAAAAAATTACACGAAAAAGCAGACCGTGTTTTAATTGATGCCCCTTGCAGCGGATTAGGAGTTTTGAAAAGAAATCCGGATGCCAAATGGAAATTAAAACCAGAGTTTATCGATAACATCCGTAAAGTACAATCGGAAGTTTTAGAAAGTTATTCTAAAATTGTAAAACCCGGTGGTAAATTAGTGTATGCCACTTGTTCCATATTACCATCAGAAAATCAAGAACAAATTGCCCGTTTTTTGACTACTGATATCGGTAAACAATTCAACTTTGTTAAAGACCAAAAAATCTTGGCTTCAGAATCTGGTTTTGATGGATTCTATATGGCATTGTTAGAACGAAAAGAAGAAGTTAAAAAGGTTTAAGGTTTAAGGTTAAGAAAATAATCCCATAAAAAAGTCCTCGAAATCGAGGACTTTTTTATGGGATTATTTTCTTAGTTCAATCTTTTTTCAACTTCAAACCTTAAACTAAAAAAACGTTAAACTAAATTATTAATCATTCATTGAGATTAAAAACTCTTCATTATTCTTGGTTTTCTTGAAACGGTCATTGATAAAATCCATCGCTTCCACCGGGTTCATATCCGAAAGGTATTTTCGCATAATCCACATGCGCTGTAATGTTTTTTGATCCAATAACATATCATCACGTCTTGTACTTGAAGAAGTTAAATCGATAGCTGGAAAAATACGTTTGTTAGCAATTTTTCTATCCAATTGCAACTCCATATTACCAGTACCTTTAAATTCTTCAAAAATAACTTCGTCCATTTTCGAACCAGTTTCTGTCAGAGCAGTAGCGATTATACTTAACGAACCTCCATTTTCTACATTACGGGCAGCTCCAAAGAAACGTTTTGGTTTTTGCAATGCATTTGCATCAACACCACCACTTAATACTTTACCAGATGCTGGTTGAACCGTATTATATGCTCTCGCCAAACGCGTAATCGAATCCAATAGAATCACTACATCATGACCACATTCTACCAAGCGTTTTGCTTTTTCAAGAACGATATTAGCAATTTTAACGTGCTCTTGTGGTTCTCTGTCAAATGTGGAAGCAATTACTTCACCACGCACACTACGTTGCATGTCTGTAACCTCTTCCGGGCGTTCATCTATCAATAAAACAATCAAATAAACTTCAGGATGATTCGCTGCAATTGCATTGGCAATTTCCTTAAGCAACATGGTTTTACCTGTTTTAGGTTGTGCCACAATCATTCCACGTTGTCCTTTTCCTATTGGTGAAAACAAATCGATAATTCGCGTTGAAATAGTGCTTTGCTTTTCAGCCAATTTGAATTTTTCTGAAGGAAAAACAGGCGTTAAATGTTCGAATGAAACCCTATCACGAACCACTTGAGGATCGTGTCCGTTTATTTTTAAAACTCTTACTAATGGGAAAAATTTTTCTCCTTCTTTTGGTGGACGAACCACTCCTTTTACGGTATCTCCGGTTTTAAGACCGAACAATCTAATTTGAGAAGTTGATAAATAAATATCATCTGGCGAAGCCAAATAATTATAATCTGAAGAACGTAAGAAACCATATCCATCAGGCATCATTTCAAGAACGCCTTCACTTTCTATAATTCCGTCAAATTCAAAATCAGAAGCAGCAAAATTACTTTTCTTATTTTTAAAATTCGGATTTTGATTCCCATTTCCGCTCCCGTTTTGGTTCTGGTTAGGATTCTGCTTATGCAATTGATTTGGGTTTATTTTTTTTACCGGTGCAGCAGAAATTTCTGTTTTTTCTTCAGTTGCTACATCTATAACCTCTACATTTTCTTTGGTTGCTTCTTTTACTTCATCCTTATCCTTTTTTAAAGCAATTTTCTTTTCGTAGGCCGATTTATTAAATTTAATAATCTTACCTACTTTTTTTCCTGCATCTACTGCTTCAGTAATTTCACTTACTTCCTCAACTGGTGTAATTACTTCAACCGGATGGTTTGCTTCAACTGGAGTACTTATTTCTACTACAGTTTCTTCTTTTTCGAAAAGAGAATTTGTTACCGTTTTTTGAATCGCTGCTTTTTTAACAGGAACGATTCGAGCTCTTTTAGGCTTATCGTCTTCAACGTTACTTTCCTTTTTTGTTTCTAATATCGAATCAACGTTAGCCGCTTGATGCTCTAAAATATGACTAATTAATGTCTCTTTTTTTACACCGTTAAACTTTATGGTTTTAGCTGATTTAGCTATTTCTTGAAGCTCAGATAGCTTCATTTCTTTTAATGCAGAAATATCAAACATGAATGTTCTTTGAGTTTAATTAATTTGGAAAATTGTAAAGATAGGTAGTAAACTTTTTTATTTTGAATCAACCGCAGTATGAAGTGCTTACGGAATTGTTATGCAATAATACGAATAAAATTTAATCATACAATAGCATTTATAAAAAAGAAAATATATTTTTGTAGAACAAATTCAAACCATGATACAAAGAATTCAAACCATTTATTTATTTCTTGCTTTTGTAGTTACAGGAATTTTACCATTTTTCATTCCTTTATGGACAATGAATAACGGTTCGGATTATTTTTTTATGCAAGACCAAGTGTATGTTGTATTATTCGGGTTAAGCACTACGCTGACTTTATTGAGTATTGTATCTTATAAGAAAAGACAAAATCAATTTGTTATTGGCAGATTGAACATCATATTAAATTTAATTTTATTAGGATTGTTTGTATATCGTTCACTAAATTTATCTGGAGAAACACTAGCTGTTTCGGAGAAAGGTATTGGGATGTTTCTACCTATAGTTGCTATCGTATTATTAGTCTTGGCTAATAAGGCCATCAAAAAGGATGAAGATCTTGTAAAATCTGTGGACAGATTGAGGTAAACCTATAAACTTAATTTATTAGTGCGGAGAAAGCCCGAATGTAACAGTTCGGGTTTTTTTATGCATATAATATTCTAAAAATAATAAAAACCTTGTTAAATGACTCGTTAATTTTTATAAATTTGGACCTAGTAATTCCATTATGAAAACAAAAATCAGAATCCATCTAGCAGACGACCATCAAATACTTATTGATGGAATCTCTACTTTACTGCAAACCATTCCTAATTATGAAGTGGTGGGTTTCTCGCTAAATGGAAGCACCATTTATGATGATGTTACGAATAATAAATCTGACATTCTCATATTGGACATTAATATGCCTGAAAAAGATGGAATTGAGGTCATTAAAGAATTCGCAGAAAAAGGATTTCCTTGTAAGGTTATTATTCTTTCCAGTTATGACGACTTGAAATTGATAAAAGAAATCATGAAACTTGGTGCTAGTGGTTATTTAACAAAACAATGTGCCGGTGAAAATATCGTCGAAGCCATTGAGGCAATTTCGAGAGGAGAAGAATATTTTTGCAAACCAGTTCGAGAAAAAATATTTAATTCTTTCACAAAGAACAATCCAAAACTAAACAAATACGAGCCGGTTTCAAATTCGATTTTGACAGGACGCGAATTGGAAATCATCACTTTGATTTCATTAGAATACAGCGGTAAGGAAATTAGCGAGCAACTGTTTATCAGTACAAATACCGTTGAAACGCACCGCAAAAACATAATGAAAAAACTAAAAGCAAAGAATACTATCAGCATAGTCAAATATGCCATTAAAAACAATTTGATTAAATCATAAATTAAGCAGTAAAAGTCCTTTTTTATGTCTCAATTTCGAATTAATATAGTGTCCATTTTACTGCTACTTTTTTTTAGTACTGTTTTTTTTGCTCAAGAAAAAACGCCTTCTAAAAAAGAAATCACGCAATTGGCAAAAGAGGCAAATCAATACATGAAGAAGGGCCATTTTGAAAAATCTCTGATAAAAGCCAGAATCGCTTTACATTATGCCATTGCTATTAAGGATGATAATCTTATAGCCTCAATTTACAACACAATTGGCGCCAATTTTGATGAATTAACTGAATTTGACAAAGCCTTTTTTTACTACAACAAAGGCTTAATTTATGCTAATAAAACCAATAATAATCAATTAAAAAACTGGCTTTATAATAATTTAGGGAACATTTATTGCTTTGATAAAAAACAATATGAAAAAGGAATTGTTTGTTATAAAAAATCACTGGAATACAGTAAAAAAACAAGTGATTTTAGCCAAACTGTTTTTACAAAACTCAATATAGCTTGGGCCTATTTTGACATTGGTGATTTTGACAAGGGAATACCTTATTTAAATTACATTAATCAATACCACAAAAAATATGGTGATGCATCTACTCTAGTGGCACTAAACATGCTTAACGGCATGTATCATGGTTATAAAAATGATATCGAAAAAGCCAACTTCTTTTTCCAGAATGCTATACGATTAGGAAATGAAGGGAATGAGAAATCAGATTTATCCTTTTCGCACCAAGAATATTCCAAATTTTTATTAAAAAATGGTAAATTTCAAAAAGCATATGAAAATCTGGCGCTTTACAACTCCATTACAGCCGAACTTAATTATGAAGAGAAACTAAAAAAAGCCAATGTTGCAGGAATTAATCTCGAAATCGATGGGTACAAAAGAGAGATTGACAACATAGAAACCAAATACAAAACCAAACAATATTTATTATTAGAAAAGCAGTCTAAAAATAAAAAAATTAGCCTTGTAGTCATTTCGTTATTGCTTTTAATCATCATTCTCTTTTACTTTTTATTTCAGAATACCAAACTAAAACAAAACAATAAACTCAAAGACCTGCAAAGCAAAATTCAGGAAAACATAATCAACGCGTCTATAAATGGACAGGAATTGGAAAGAAAAAAAATTGCTTCTTTTTTACATGATAACATTAGTGCTTTGCTGTCTTCTGCCGGATTACATTTAAATGTTTTTACTTCCCAAAATCAATCCCCACCACAAGAAATATTAAAAACTAAAGCGATATTAGTAGAAGCACATGATAAAGTTCGTGATCTATCACATGAACTTATGCCTACACTTTTGGCACGGTTTGGTTTGTTTTATGCCCTGGAAGATTTATGCGAAAAAAATTCAAACTCTGTAATTCAATTTAAATATTCAAGTCCGGTACCGACAAAAAAGCGTTATAATGAAGAATTTGAAATGAAAATTTATTTTATCATCAGCGAACTATTGAATAATATAACCAAACACAGTCAGGCAAACACTGCAAAGATTACCATTCAGGAAAACAATAGTACATTGCAAATTCATGTCTATGACAACGGAAAAGGTTTTGATCCCGCTCATTTTCATATCCTTGAGGGTTTTGGACTCAATCAGATTCAGGCGAGGATAAACAACTTAAAAGGAGGCATTTCTATCGATTCCAAGCAAAAATCCGGAACCTCGATTTATATCGTTGTGCCTATAGCACATAAATAAAAATCACCCCTTTTTTTCAATTTCTATAATTTCCAAATCCTTTATTTTGTCCCCATCAATCACAAAACGCAACATCGTGCGCACCTGATGAAAACCGCTTTTTCCTGCCGCACCGGGATTCATGTGTAATAAATTATGCTTTTTATCAAATATCACTTTCAGGATATGAGAATGCCCGCAAATAAATAGTTTTGGAGGATTCGCATCCATCTCCGCTTTAATATTGGGATTGTATTTCCCCGGATAACCGCCAATATGCGTAATCCAAACATCAACACCTTCACACATAAACCGGTTGTGCAAAGGAAATTCCAATCTGGCTTTTGCGTCATCAATATTGCCATAAACACAACGCAACGGTTTTAATTTTTTTATCGCATCAGTTACAGCTAAATCACCAATATCACCCGCATGCCAAACTTCGTCAGCCTGCGCAACATATTTTAAAATGGTATCGTCAATGTGACTGTGCGTATCCGAAAGGAGCAGTATTTTTTTCATTATTTTAAAGGTACAAGGTAGCAAAGGTACAAAGTTGCTGAGTTTAGTCTCCTATTATTAAAACAAAACCAATTACAACCTAAACTTTTAACCTTTACTCCACATAAAAACTTTGTACCTTTGCTACTTTGAAACTTTGCGACAAACAAACCTTGAGATATTTCATAAAATTAGCATACAACGGAACCCATTATCACGGCTGGCAATACCAACCCAATGCTGCGTCAGTGCAGGAAACGATGAACAAAGCGTTTTCGGTGTTATTGAATACGGAGATCAATCTCATGGGAGCCGGACGCACAGATACCGGTGTTCATGCTAAGGAAATGTATGCTCATTTTGATTTTGAAACGCCATTTGATATTCCAAATTTAGTTCACAAACTCAACTCCTACTTACCCAAAGACATTGTTGTTTATGACATAATTCCCGTATCTGATGAAGCACACACTCGTTTTGACGCTGTAAAAAGAACGTACGAATACCAGATCAACACGTTTAAAGATGTGTTTTTGCAAGAACAAAGTTGGTATTTCCATCAAAAATTAGATGTAGATTTAATGAACGAAGCCGCAAAATTATTATTTAATCATACTGATTTTCAATGTTTCTCTAAAGTAAATACGGATGTGAATACTTTTGACTGCACGATTTTTGAAGCCTATTGGAAACAAGAAAACGGCAATCTGATTTTCACGATTTCGGCAAATCGTTTCTTACGCAATATGGTTCGTGCCATTGTGGGAACATTGGTTAACATAGGTTTATATAAGATTACATTGGCGGATTTTACTGCCATTATAGAAGGCAAAAACAGAGACAAAGCTGGTTTTTCGGTTCCGGCACATGGCTTATATTTAACCAAAATAGAGTACGATTATTTATAGCTTTAGGCTACAAGCTTTAAGCATTATGCCTAAAGCATAAAGCATAAGGCTTAAAGAAAAAAAAATGAAAGCAAAAGCATTTGATACCCGATTATTCAAACGAATATTACAATACACAAAACCGTACCAATGGCGTTTTAACGGTGTAATAATTTTCGCCATCTCGTTGTCTATCTTTGCGGCATTGCGTCCGTATTTATTGAAACAAACGGTCGATGGCTACATTGCAACCCAAGACCAACAGGGATTATTAATGTATGTAATCTTGATGGGAATAGTACTTTTACTCGAAGTATTCTCCCAATTTTACTTTGTGTATTGGGCGAACTGGCTGGGTCAGGATATTGTGAAAGACATTCGAACAAAATTATTCAAACACTTGTTGAGTTTCCGAATGAAATATTTTGATCATGTTCCCGTGGGCCAACTGGTAACCCGTTCCGTTTCGGATATTGAATCTATCGCCCGAATTTTCAGTCAGGGATTGTTTATGATTATCAGTGACTTGATGAAAATGTTTGTTGTGCTTATTTTTATGTTTTACATGAACTGGACGCTGACTTGGATTGTAATTGTGGCTATGCCTATTCTGGTTTTCTTCACCCGAATATTCCAAAAGAAAATGCAAGTGGCTTTTGAGGAAGTGCGTACACAAATTGCCAACATGAACTCCTTTGTACAAGAGCGTGTTACAGGAATGAAAATTGTACAACTCTTTAACAGAGAAGATATTGAGTATGAAAAATTTAAAAGCATCAACGACAAACACAAAAAAGCCTGGATAAAAACCATTCTTTACAACTCCATCTTCTTCCCTATTGCTGATATTATTTCATCTCTGACATTAGGATTTATTGTCTTATATGGCGGAATCAAGATATTAAACGGAGATAATTTTACCACTTTTGGAGATTTATTTTCTTATACCATGTTTATAGGAATGCTTTTTAATCCGTTACGTCAAATTGCGGATAAATTCAACGAGATGCAACTGGGAATGATTGCTGCTAATCGTGTTTTTGATATTTTGGATACCCAAGATCAAATTCAGGATACAGGAACTATTGAAGCGCCAATTTTTAAGGGAAATATAAAATTTGAAAACGTTCGTTTTGGTTATATTCCTGAAGAAGATGTTATCAAAGGAATTGACCTTCAGGTAAATGCCGGACAAACTATCGCCATTGTGGGTTCTACGGGCGCAGGTAAATCAACGATTATCAACTTGTTAAACCGTTTTTATGAAATCAACAGCGGTTCCATTTATATAGACAATCACAACATCGAACATTACACTTTAAGCTCCCTACGCACACAAATTGCGGTGGTTTTACAGGATGTTTTCCTTTTTGCCGATACTATTTTCAATAATATCACATTAAATAATCCAGCTATAAGTCGGGAACAGGTTTTGGTCGCAGCCAAAAAAATTGGCGTCCATGATTTTATCATGAGTTTACCTGATAATTATGATTTTGATGTAAAAGAACGCGGTGTAATGCTATCGTCAGGACAGCGCCAGTTAATTGCCTTTTTGAGAGCGTATGTAAGTAATCCAAGTATTTTGATTCTGGACGAAGCCACTTCATCAATAGACACGTATTCCGAAGAATTGATTCAACGTGCCACCGAAACCATTACCAAAGGCAGGACATCCATTGTAATAGCACACCGTCTGGCAACCATTGTCAATGCAGATAAAATTGTGGTGATGGACAAAGGATTGATTGTGGAGCAAGGCACGCATCAAGAGTTAATCAACCGTGAAAGTGGGTATTACAAGAACTTGTATGATTCCCAGTTCTCAGTGGCTAATTAAGTTTTTTTTACCGCTAAGTTTTTTTTACTGCTAAGATTATAAAGGTTTTTTGCCGCTAAGACACAAAGGCGCTAAGTTTTTGACGTAAGGAGCGTAATTTTTTTTTACCGTTAAGTTTTTTTTGCCGCTAAGACGCTAAGTTTTTTTTGTTGATAAGGCGCTAATTTTATAAATTCAATTAAAAATTCGTGAATTCTATCTAACTCTTTTCAAATGGTTGGTATTAAGAATTCGAAATAGTATTACGGCACTATAAAATCTGCTGAATCTGCGTGCTAAAAATTTTTCACGCAGATTTTGCAGATTCAGCAGATTAGTGTTGTGGAAAATCTGTTTTTTATCAGTATTTCGCTTTAGCGAACCTATTTCATCTGCTTACGGTTGACAACGTTTTTCTGAGTTAGCAACTATTTGTCAAAGTACCCAACTTTCTTTAAATTCGTGGCTAATTAAGTTTTTTATGCTTATCCTTTAACGACCTAAACCAAAATACAGCCACAAATTACACTAATTATCACTAATTATTTTTTAATTTTAATTAAAAATTCGTGACAAATTAGTGTAATTCGTGGCAAAAAATAAGTTAGATACTAATATTAACAATCCTATAATTCGATTTAAAATAACGGTGTTTTTTTGAAAATTTGTTAGTTTACTACTTTATTTCATTGAAACTTTCTCAAAACAGAATAAATCCTTAAATTCGCCCAATCAATTAAATAAGAGAAACACACAAAAATGAAATAGGCTTTTGCTAATTCCATTTTTACAACTAAAAAATAAATACTTAAAAAATGAAATACGATATTATAGTTTTAGGAAGTGGCCCAGGCGGTTATGTTACAGCCATTAGAGCATCACAATTAGGCTTTAAAGTAGCCGTGATTGAAAAAGAAAACTTAGGCGGAGTATGCTTGAACTGGGGTTGTATCCCAACCAAAGCGTTACTAAAATCAGCTCAGGTTTTTGATTATCTAAAACACGCTTCTGATTACGGATTGACTGTTTCATCATTTGATAAAGACTTCCCAGCTGTTGTACAACGCAGTCGAAGTGTAGCTGACGGAATGAGCAAAGGGGTTCAATTCTTGATGAAAAAAAATAAAATCGACGTGATTGATGGTTTTGGAAAACTAAAACCAGGAAAAAAAGTTGATGTTACAGACAAAGACAATAAAGTTACCGAATACAGTGCAGATCATATAATCATTGCAACTGGAGCCCGTTCTCGTGAGTTGCCAAACTTACCACAGGATGGTATAAAAGTAATAGGATATCGTCAAGCAATGACTTTACCTACACAACCTAAATCTATGATTATTGTAGGTTCTGGAGCGATTGGAGTAGAATTTGCACATTTCTATAACTCGATGGGAACTGAGGTTACCATTGTAGAATTCATGCCAAACGTAGTTCCTGTAGAAGACGAAGACATTTCAAAACAAATGGAACGTTCATTGAAAAAAGCAGGTATCAAAATCATGACAAACGCTAACGTAGAGAAAATTGACACTACCGGAGCAGGTGTAAAAGCATTTGTGAAAACGGCCAAAGGAGAAGAAGTTTTGGAAGCAGAGATTTTACTTTCGGCTGTTGGGATTAAAACCAATATTGAAAACATAGGACTGGAAGAAGTAGGAATTGCTACTGACAGAGATAAAATATTAGTAAACGCATACAATCAAACCAATATTCCGGGTTATTATGCCATTGGTGATGTTACACCAGGACAAGCATTGGCTCACGTGGCTTCGGCTGAAGGAATCAATTGTGTAGAAAAAATCGCGGGACTTCACGTAGAACCTATCGATTACGGAAATGTCCCGGGATGTACCTATGCGACTCCTGAAATTGCTTCAGTAGGTTTGACTGAAAAACAAGCTAAAGAAAAAGGATACGAATTGAAAATTGGTAAATTCCCATTCTCAGCTTCAGGAAAAGCGAAAGCTGCCGGAACACCCGATGGTTTTGTAAAAGTAATTTTTGATGCAAAATATGGCGAATGGTTGGGTTGTCACATGATTGGGGCTGGTGTTACCGATATGATTGCTGAGGCAGTTGTGGCACGAAAACTGGAAACTACAGGACACGAAATCCTAAAATCAATTCACCCACACCCAACGATGAGCGAAGCCGTTATGGAAGCTGTGGCTGATGCGTATGGTGAAGTAATTCATTTGTAAATAAACAACGCGTAGAGACGCACTGCAGTGCGTCTTTACATTATTATAAAATCCGATTTGTGTAAGCAAGTCGGATTTTTTTATGCTTTTTAATCAAATAAAAAAACATCAATCCTATTAAAAAAATATTAATATTTTAACAAATAAATTAATATTAATTCGTAAATTTGATTGTATTGCGCGCTATTTATATGGAAATATGTTAAAATTTAATCATTTAATTTATTTACTATGAAAACACTAAGACAATTCAGCTTAAAGCCGGTATTGATCATTATTTTAATTACTCCTGCTTGCGCTCCCAGTTTAGATGGTTTAGAGACCGGTAATCATTTAAATGGTATAACTCCAATAGACAACAAAAATAATGTTACTATTGTTGTTACTGATGGAACTCTGAAAATAACTTTTTATTGGGACACTGATTTCAATGAAACAATTAATTTCAACGGATTAAATTTTAGTTTTGAAGCAAATAACATGTTAACTGCCACTGACGGAACAAATACTTATAACGGAACCTGGTCAATTACAGACACTAATGGTTATATCGAGAATTTATCAGATTTAAAATTCGATATTACTTTAACGTCCCCAATAAATTTTGTAGAAACAATAAATGAATGGGAAGTCATTGATAAATCTCAAAGTTATATTAAATTAAGAGATGTTATCGGTGTCAATGGCAGAACAGACTTATTAACATTTAGTAAAAATTAAAAACTTGGTTAGCTAACAAAACGAACTGCTACGTACAATAAAACAATTACAAAATGAAGACTTTACTATTGAATCAATATTTAAAATTCAATAGACCCGTTTTCAGCCTTTAAACTTCAATCCTAAATAATAATAATAATAATAATAATAATAATAATAATGGGATCAACCCGATAGTTATTGAGGATGGGCGCTGATTATGAATTGAAAGACTAAATCCGTTTTGTCTTATTCCAAAAAATGAGGCAAAACGGATTTTTGATGAGTACTGATTTTTGGCGTTTTGTTACATTGTTGTCCGGTAATAAACTGTAAATGATGTTACATCTCAACAAGTATAGTCTCTACGGGACATTTTCATACGGTGGGGCCCAATTATTTTTCTACCAACATTTAGCTCCTAACGGAGCATACCCCGTAGGGGTTATATATTGGTAGTAAAATAATTATAAACCCATAAATTGTCCGTAGGGACTATACCAAATTTATATCGGACAATAATGATTTTATCAGTATTAACATTCACTCGAAAACAAATCATAAGACATTAATAAACAATACTTTAATAATTAAAAATATTTTTATTTGAGTTTTTTAAATTTATTTTTTAGTAAATTAGCAGTATAGTTTAAGACGTGTATTTTTTGTCCTTTCTTATTCAAAAAACGGATTGATTAGCAAAACTAATGGTCCTTATAACAGGGCAAATACTCGTTTAAAAACACATAGCGGAGATGGACAAGCAAAAGTAATACTAATTCAGACAAACCGCTTTTGACAATTCCAACTCACAAAATAGTAGACGACCATCGGCTACTAAAAAAAAGGAAGCATAACCAAATGCCATATGAGTAGTGAAATTTTAGAATTGAATGAAATTTGTAACGATTGTTACCTTCTTTAGTCTTGCTGAAAGGTTAGACATCATTCATCAACTTAAAATAGCAGTCATGATACCGTTTCTGATTTATATTTTATTAAAAAAATACCACAACCAAACTTGGGTAAAGAAAATTTTACAAATAAACGAATTTTTAAAAACCCATATCCATAGGAATTTTTCGATTTTTATGTTAAGTCTTTTGTTCCTTGTTTCAATAGTATCAAAAGCTCAAAATCTACAATTGAATTATAAAATAATACGGGGTGGAAATGATATTGGCAGATTGCAACTTGAAAAAAAAATTGTTGGCAATAAATCAAACCTACTATTGATTTCTGAAATAAAAACCCATCTCTTTTTTTTGATTACTGTATCGGTAAAAGAATCATCAACTTTTGAAAATGGAAAACTTATTCATTCTTCCCAATTCCGAAAAACCAACGGCATAACAAAACTGGATAAACAAACAAGCTTTGTAACGGATAAATACGAAGTAATGGAAAATGGTGAAAAGGAAAAACTAAGCTTCCCTTTTATTGGTACAAACCTGTTAAGCATGTATTTTTTAGAACCAATAGATACACAATTAGTGTATTGTGACAAACAACAATGCTTTACCAAAGTAACGAAAACGCATGATGGCGGATATAAAATCAAGCTTCCGGATGGTAACAGTAATAGCTTTTATTACGAAGGTGGAATTTGCACCAAAATAAAGATCAACAATTCGTTTTATTCAATTGAAATAATTCATGAACCTTAAAAAAATTCCCATGCAAACAACAAACATTATGGTATATCTCTTTTGTTATGTTACGTTTTTTTTATTCAGTTGGATAAGTAAAATTAACAATAGCCAAAGATTAATTAATGATGAAGGGATCTTCACGTCAAATCCAAGGAATCTTATCGGCTTTCACATCATGGGAATAATTTGGATCGGGATTATTCCTATCGTACTGTTGAAACATTCCATTTGGAAAGTTTTAATCGGTAATGAAATCTTGGACCGCTCTTTTGTTTTCTTATACATTTTAATTTTTATACTAATCCTAACCATTGTATTCAAACAAAGTAAATATGCTTCCCAAAAAACACAAGAGCCCTCTAAAAGCACTGTTCATTTATCTTCCTCTTTTTTTATCAGTTATTTCATCGTCCGGGTTTTATTCCTGTTTGTTTATGAATTATGGTTTAGAGGTTTTTTACTTTTTGACAGTATCGGTTGGATAGGAATAAATGCAGCTGTTACGGGAAATGTTTTTCTTTATGTATTACTACACATTTTTAACAGCAAAAAAGAGATGTTAGCTTGCATCCCTTTTGGAATATTGGTTTGTTTTTTAAGTATCCTATTTAATGCCGCATGGCCAGCTATCATTCTTCATATTGGTGTTTCATTAGTTTACGAACTTACTATTTATCGGTCTTATTTATATCCCTCTAAAATAGCAAGACTATGAAAATTTTAATAACAGGCGCAACAGGATTTGTTGGACATCAACTTGCACTTACCCTGGCCGAACGTGGAAATGACATAAATGTATTGGTCAGAAACCCTGATTCAGTCCATGTTCCTATGCATAAAAACATTCGGGCCTTTACTGGTGACATTACTGACAAACAATCCATCACAGCTGCTATTAAGGAATGCGAACAAGTATATCATACGGCTGCTCTGGTAAAAATATTTGATAAAGACCCCAGCCTTTTTCATGAAATAAACGTAGAGGGAACTCGTAATATGCTGGAAAAATCCCTTGAAACGGGCGTTAAAAAATTTGTATTCACCAGTAGTTGCAGTGTAATAGGACCATCCTTGAAAGAGCCTATGTGCGAAGATAATTCACGTATTACTTCGTTTGATAATGACTATGATATCACAAAATTCCTGGCCGAAAACCTCGTTACTGATTATGTCCATAAAGGATTGTTTACGGTCATTGTGTCCCCTTCAAAAGTATTTGGTCCCGGTATTGAAACCCATCCTATCAGTGTAAACACGGTAATAAAAAAATTCATCAAAGGGAATCTCACCTTCATTCCCAAACCAGGCAGCCTGACAGCCAATTACTGTTATATTGACGATGTAGTCAATGGTCATATTCTTGCGATGGCTAATGGGACAGGAGGAGAAAAATATATACTGGGGGGAGAAAATATATCTTTTTTGGATTTTTTTCAAACCGTTCGTTCTCTTTCGGGAACAAAAGCCAGACTTATAGAGACACATGAATTTTTTATAAAAACATGGGCTGCGCTACAATGGATACAGTACAAAACAACCAATAAAGAACCTTATGTGACAGAAAAAGGCATCCGACAAATTTTCTGCAACAAAATTTTTAGCAGTGAGAAAGCAATCCGTCAATTGGGATATCAAATTACTCCTTTAAGAGAAGGGCTTCAAGAAACAATCCAATTTTTAAAAAATCAATCCCATGCATAACCATTTTTATACTTTGATAACGGGAGCCAGTGAAGGATTTGGAAAAGCATTGGCAATAGAGTGTGCCAATAGAAAGATGAATCTAATCCTTGTGGCACTACCCGACTCTAAACTTTATGCGCTGGCCGAATTCATAAAACAAAAATACAAAGTTGATGTAATAGCTCTTGAAAAAGACCTTACAATTGAAGAGAATTGCATTTGGGTATTTAAAGAAGTAGAGCAACTTCGGCTCTCCGTAAATATGCTCATCAATAATGTAGGAATAGGAAGCACCATGTTATTCAGCGAAGGAAGTGTCTCTTTTTATCAAAAGCAGCTAAAATTAAATGTGATTGCCACTACCCTGCTCACCAGCCTGTTTCTTGACATGTTAAAGAGTAATAAACCTTCCCATATTTTAAATGTAGGCAGCCTGTGCAGTTTCTTTTTTCTGGCAAAAAAACAAGTGTATGGAGCCACCAAATCGTATATCTATTTCTTTTCAAAAAGCCTGCGTAGGGAATTGAGATCTGATGGTATAAATGTAAGTGTAATTTGCCCTGGCGGTATGAACACAAATGCATCCGTTATGGCGACCAATAAATCAAATAACTGGTTGTTGCGCATGTCAATAATGGACCCGGAAGACGTCGCGCCAATAGCCATTAAAGGTTTATTAAACCGAAAAGAGATTATTATACCCGGACGAATCAACAAATTATTTTTGCTGGCAGACAAGTTGTTGCCCCCAATCATCAATGAAATGATCTCCAATCATCATATGAAAAAGTTCAAATCTGTTTCAGCAATAGAATAGCAACCGAACAACATTCAAGCAAAATTTGTCTCGTTATTTTACAATACGATTTTTTTTATGGGCGTGCCCTCGTTGCAGTACTATTGTATAAAACACACTGTTTTTTCAGCAACAAGGTCAGGCTGTACGTTGCAAACGAAGTTCACTGAACACCTATTAAAAATAACGACTAGGTGAAGTAATCTCCCGAAGAAAAATCGGGAGGATTTTCACTGCCATCCTTCACGCAATAATAATATATGACTATCCGTAATGCGGACTAAAATCATTTCGAATACAATTTTCGTCGTTTGTACATTTATAAAGCATAAATATTAGCCCACAGATTGTACAGATTATACCGATTTACACGGATTTTTTTACTTGGTGAATCAAACTGTTATTTAAATCTGTGCAAAATCCGTTCAATCCGTGTTATCTGTGTGTCCTATTTTATCCTTTGGAACATATTGCGGACTGTCATATAATAATAATGATAGCTTCAATAACCCAATAATCAATACTATAATAAAACATCCCTTATTAAAATAATAATTATCTTTAGTTCACAAAATTAATAATATGATCTGGACAGCAAAACCCATTAAACACAATAACGAGAACAGAATCGCTGTTTATTTTGAAAAAAAATACTGACTTAATTGCACGAATCAAACAAGTGGATGGTGCCCGATGGAGCCAACAAAAAACTGTTTGGCATATTCCCGATACAATCGAAAACAGAGAACGCTTTAAAATAGAGTCGCTTGCAAATTCGTTCCCTTCAACCGAAGGAATTGCTCATATAGAAAAATTCATCCAATGGCTATCGTCCAAAAGATATAGCCCCAGCACGATAAAAACCTATAGCGAAGCGCTAAAATCATTTTTAATATTTTACCGTGAAAAGCAAATTACCGAAATTACAAACGAGGATGTGATTATTTACAATAATGAATTTATTTTAAAGAACAATTTATCGGCATCGTATCAAAACCAAATTGTTAATGCCATTAAACTATTTTTCAGAACGATACAAAATATTAAAATGGAAGTCGATAAAATTCATCGACCAAAAAGAGGACACATTTTGCCGAATGTTTTAAGTAAAGAGGAAATTAAAGATTTACTTTATGCATTAAATAACAAGAAACATAAAGCAATGCTTTGCTTAATCTATAGTTGTGGTTTAAGATGTGGCGATTTATTAAATTTAAAACCAGAAAACATCGATTCAAAAAGAGGCGTGCTCATAATAAAATCAGGAAAGGGCAATAAAGACAGAATTGCCCCTTTGAGTTTACTTATTATAGCAATGCTTCGTGACTATTACAAAGAATTTAAACCAACAAAATATCTTTTTGAAGGACAAATAGCAGGAGAAGCCTATACTGCGAGAAGTTTACAAAACGTATTAAAACAAGCTTTAGAGAAAACTAAAATTAATAAACCGGTAACATTACACTGGTTACGCCATAGCTATGCAACCCATTTACTGGAAGCGGGAACCGATTTGAGATACATTCAAGAAATTTTAGGGCATAGCAGCAGTAAAACTACCGAAATATACACCCATGTAAGTACGAAAAGTATTCAGAAAATAATTTCGCCATTTGACACACTATAGGGATTAAAATTATAAATTAGCGCAACAATAAAAAAGCCTCTTATGGCGTGTATACGTCCAAATTAGCTGTATATGAGTAAGCGAGTGGCGTATATATACAAGTTGTAGGCAATGTTGCCAAAAAAATCGAATTATATGAAAAAAGCATTAATTTTCTTAATTTTAGTTATGATTAGTTGTAATTCAACTAAAGAAATATCGAATTTAGAAAAAGAAAAAATAACTTCCGAACTGGATTACATATTTAATATTGACCAAAAATATAGTACAGGAACTCCTTCTGAAGACCTATTTAAAAAATTTGAGAAAAAAGAAGCGTGGAAAATTTTTGAAATGAAAAGAGATAGTGTTGGTCTTGATAATCAAAAAAAAATTAAAAAATTATATTCAGAATATGGTTATTTTGGATATGATAAGATTGGTAAAGAATACTCGAAAAAATTTTGGATTACTATCCAACACGCTGACAATGATATTAAGTTCCAACAGAAAATGCTTAAAGAATTAGGAAAAGAAATCGAGAAAAATAACGCAGAAAAATCTAATTATGCAATGCTTGAAGACAGAATTTCAATTAACCTAAACCAAAAGCAGAGATTTGGTTCGCAAGTTACTTACAATAAAGTAGGACAAGCAATTCCAAAGAACGGATTACTTGATTCATTAAATGTTGATAATTTGAGAATTAAATATAATTTACCTCCGTTTAAAGAATATTATAATTGGATGACGACAAGTCATTTTGAAATGAATAAAGATTATTTTTTAAAACAAGGAATGAAAGAACCAAAACTATATTAATAAAAACACTACCTACAACAGCTAGAACAGCTAGAACAGCTAGGGTTTCGTTGCGTGCGAAGCACGAACAAAGAAGCACCTATGTAAAAGCAGTAAATTTGAGCATCAAATAAAAATCGTTAAATATTAACTGCAGTCCAAAAAATGGCTGCCAAATCTTTAATCATTATGAATACTCAAATTACTGCAAATCCAAAGATATATATTGGTTTGGATATCCACAAAAAAACATGGACTGTTTCTATTCAAACGGATATTTTTTTCCATAAAACTTATTCTATGCCATCAAAATCATCGGATTTGTTTGATTATGTAGAGAAGAATTTCCCAAAACATGAAGTGAATTTGGTTTATGAAGCAGGCTGTTGTGGCTTTTCCGTGGCTCGCTATTTCTTGAATTTGGGCTGGAATGTATTGGTTGTAAATCCTGCTGACGTAAAAACAGGCGACAAGCAAAAATACCAAAAAACAGATGCTCTTGACGCTAAAAATTTATCTAATCAACTCAAAGCAGCCACTTTAATTGGTATAAATATTCCAACCGAAGCCGAAGATCAGTTTACTTCCTTGGCGCGTCATCGTACTCAAGTTACAAAAAAATTGCGTCAAACAAAGTCCCATATCAAGAGTTTATTGCTTTTCCATGGTATCGAAATTCCAGCAGAATATGACAATTCTAATTGGGCAAATGGATTTATAGAATGGCTTGAAAATTTGAAATTCAGCACTAATTGCGGTGATTTGGCAATGCAAGGAAAAATAAGAATGTTCAAATTTATCAAATCTGAATATTTAGAAATAGCGAATCAAATGCGTGCTTATTGTCGCAAAGAACATAAAACAGATTATTATTTATTGAAAAGTATTCCGGGAATTGGAGGCTATTTGTCAGCGGTAATTATTGCCGAATGTGGCGATTTGCGACGCTTTAATACTGAAGGACAATTTGCCAGTTTTGTGGGTATTGTTCCTGGAATGTACAACAGTGGCGGAGGCGAAAAATGTTTAGGAATAACTCCTAGAAGTCGCTCACAACTGAGAAGTTATCTTATAGAAGCCGCATGGATAGCGATACGGAAAGATGCCGAGATGCAACAGTATTATAGGAAACATCACGGAAAAAACGTAAAAAATATTATTGTGAAAGTGAGTCATAAAATGACTCGAAGAATTTTGTCGGTCATCAAAAAACAAACACCCTATCAAGTAAATGTGAATTTAGTTTTAGAAAAAAATGAAAAAAAGTCAGCCTAAAACACCAGAAAATTCAACTTCAAAACACGGTGCCGATCCAACTCCATTGGAAGCCGCATCGCCAAGCAGGTAGCTGATTTTCTTTAAAAAAAACTAAAAACTAAAAAGATAATACAAAATCATCTTAAAAGTCTCACAATACAACAAGAGAAATAGACTGCAAAACACAGGTGGTAGTTGCAAAATAGACAAGCTACATCATGAAGCAGGCAGCTATTTTTTATCAATCTTACAACCAAACCGGTGCTGGTGGCTATTAGTTTAGACCACAAATAGGAGCTTGAGATTTAAGATTACCAAAAGAAAAAATATGGAATAAAAGAGTAGAAAATTATTCGTGGCATTATTGAAAAAGTTAGAACAACTTTTTCATGTCCTAAGCCTTCGGCGGACAAAAAGTTGTTTCCAACTTTTTCAACAAGCTGTTGAAACGGCATTTTTATACTCAAAAAATAACGACATATCGCTCAGTTTATAAAAGTTGTTGATAACTTTAGTTGCTTTACATAGGAACCCGTGTTGAACGGAACCGGAGTACCTGCCATTAACACTATGGAGTTTTCGTAAAGTTTTTGGATAGAATATCAAAAGGATTTTGCATCCTTTTTTTTTGGAGTGGTTTCAGATTGGTTTTTTTGGTGTTTTCCTTCACTTTTGGGCACAATTGCCCTTACCCATAATTTAGCTTTTACAGGTAATTGGGTTTTGGCTACCGCCAAGATACCAAGCAGGCGGACCGCGCTGATCAAAAACCGCTATTCGGTGTAAATTGCCTGTTTTACAACAAGGACATTTGGGTAAAAAAGGCTTTCTTTCTGCTTTTTCCAGTACTTTCACTTGGAGTTTCTCCTGCAAAAGTTTGAGTTTTTGTCGTTTCCAAGTACTGCTCAAAAAACCGTAATGACGAATCTTGACAAATCCCTTGGGCAAAATATGCAATGCAAACCGCCTGATAAACTCCCGATGCGTAAGTGTCATTTGCTTTTTAGCTCCCGCCATTCGATAATCCTTGTAGTCAAAAGTGACATTCTGCCCATCAATATTTTTGATTCGGTGGTTACTAATGGCAATTTTGTGAGTGTATCTTCCCAAATATTCCACCACCGATTTTGGACTTCCAAAAGGACGTTTGGCAAAAACGACCCACGGTTTCTGCCATAATTCCTGACGGATTTGCTCGTAGCCGATCGGGTTTTTTGCCTTGAGCTTTTCACAATATTTTGTCCTAAAAACTTTAGACAACGCCTTGACTGGAAACAGAAATTTACCATCGGTTCGACTATTTTTCCATTGTCCGTTTTTGTCCACGCCACCGCCCGGAACAATGCAATGCAGATGCGGATGCAAGCTCAATTGCTGTCCCCAAGTATGCAAAACGGCAATCATTCCCATTTGC
>NZ_JBLNKS010000022.1:0-40470 GCF_048276375.1 Flavobacterium sp. ZB4R12
TGATACTGTATGTCCATTTGTTCTTTGAAAATCCATATTTCAAATGTACATTTTTAGAAGCTAAAAGCGAAATGCACTAAAGTGCATAGTTTTAACTACTTTTGGGACCAATAAAAACGCTTATAACGGATGCTTAAATCCTGTTATAAGCATTTTTTTTATTGTCCAAAAAAGAACGTTAATCAAAATAAGTGATGTTTTTCAGTACCCTCGTTTTTCGCAAATGGATTTTTTTTATGAAAGTTTTTATACATTTTAATATAACTGAATACTAAAAACTGATCACTGAGAACTTTATTTTACTTCCCTTTTCTTCTCTTTCGTTCCGCTTTTATCATTGATAATTCACGACTGGTTTGCCCGGCAACTGAAGTATTTTCTTCAGCACGACGAATCAAATACGGCATCACATCTTTTACGGGACCAAAAGGCAGGTATTTAGCAACATTATAACCATTAGCGGCTAAATTGTAACTGATATTATCACTCATTCCGTACAATTGACCAAACCAGATTCTGTCATCGTTTGATTTAATTCCTTTCTCTTGCATCAATTCCATTAGAGTATAGGTGCTTGCCTCATTATGGGTTCCTGCAAAAATAGACATCATATCTAAATGTTCAATCATGTAACGCACTGCCGCATCGTAATTTTCATCTGTAGCCTCTTTTGAAGCACATATTGGTGACGGATAGTCTTTCTCTTCAGCACGCGCAATTTCTTTTTCCATGTAGGCACCACGAACCAATTTCATTCCAATTAAAAACCCTTCTTTTTTGGCTTTTTCGTGTAATTTTTTCAAATAATCCAAACGATCCCAACGATACATTTGCAGCGTATTGAAAACAATTGGCTTTTCTTTATTGTATTTGCGCATCATTTCGGTAACTAAATCATCAGCGGCATCTTGCATCCAACTTTCTTCACCATCAATAAGAAGTGCAACATTTTTTGAATGGGCGTCTTTACAAACCAAATCAAAACGCTCCACTACTCTATTCCATTCGGCTTGCTCTTCGGCAGTTAACGTTTGTTTTTCTCCTAATTTTTCATACAATTCAAAACGACCAAACCCAGTTGGTTTAAAAACTGCAAAAGGAATCGCTTTGCGTTCTTTGGCAAATTCAATCGTTTTTAAAGTCATTTCCAATGCAGCATCAAACTGATCTTCCTCTTCTTTTCCTTCAACAGAATAATCCAATACAGACGAAACACCTTTGGTAAACATTTTATCAACCACAGAAAGACAGTCAACCTCATTTACTCCGCCACAAAAATGGTCAAAAACGGTGGCGCGAATTAAACCTTCAACAGGAAGATTTGCTTTCAGTGCAAAATTAGTAACCGCAGTTCCTATTCGAACTAAAGGCTGATTATCAATCATTTTGAAAAGAAAATAAGCTCTATCGAGTTCGGTATCGCTTTTTAATGCAAACGCAACTTGTGTATTATTGAATATTTTTTCCATTTTTTGTGATATTTTTGTACAAATATAGATAGAGTTTTGAATATTATTCAGCAAAAATTACCTTATTTTGCCCTTTCAATTAATCAATAAAGATGCAATCAATTCAAGCCAACAGTTATCCGATTCATTTCAATGAAAAAGGATATGAAGCACTAAACCTTCATTTAAAAGAGAACAAGTATTCTAACCTATTTATTATTGTAGATAGCAATACAAATGAGTTTTGTTTGCCAAAATTTCTACCTTTTTTAGAAACTGATCTTACTATTGAAATCATTGAATTTGAAGCAGGGGAACAAAACAAGAATATAGAAACCTGTGTACAAATTTGGAATGTATTAACTGAACTTGGTGCCGACAGAAAAAGTCTCGTGATTAATCTTGGTGGTGGTGTTGTTACTGATTTAGGTGGTTTTGTCGCTTCAACATTCAAAAGAGGAGTTGATTTTATTCATATTCCTACTACTCTATTGTCCATGGTTGATGCTTCTGTAGGCGGGAAAAATGGTGTTGATTTAGGGAATTTAAAAAACCAAATAGGTGTAATCAATGTGCCAAAAATGGTACTTATAGATACACAATATCTTAACACATTGCCCCAAAACGAAATGCGTTCCGGTCTTGCCGAAATGCTGAAACACGGTTTGATATATGATAAAGAATATTGGGAGCAATTTCTAGATTTGAAAGCCATTGATTTTGTCGATTTTGATGAATTAATATATCGTTCTGTAGCAATAAAGAATGAAATTGTCATGCAAGATCCTACTGAAAAAAACATCCGAAAATCATTGAATTTTGGTCATACACTTGGTCATGCGATTGAAAGCTATTTTCTGGAGAATGAAAACAAAACTACTTTATTGCACGGAGAAGCAATTGCTGTTGGAATGATATTGGAAAGTTACATTTCGTTAAATAAAAATTTAATCAATCAGGAGGAATATTTTCAAATAAAATCAACTATCAAGACTATATACGACGACATTGTTTTTGAAGAAAATGATATCGAACCTATTTTGGAATTACTTATTCACGACAAAAAAAATGAGTATGGTAACATCCAGTTTGCATTGATAGAAGGCATCGGAAAAATAAAAATCAATCAATCGGTTGAAAATGAATTAATTCTTAAAGCGTTTCAGGATTATAAATCTTAATTATTTTTTATAAAAAGGATTGCATTACGTATATAATATTTTTTACATTTGCTGCGATGAAAAAAAGTCAAAACAAGAGAAATTATAGTTCTAAGAAAAACCAAAACAATATGTCTTTTTTAAGAATATTGAAACGTTTTTATTCTATCAAAGGAAACTTTAGTTTTGATGTTTTTCAGTATTTGAAAGCCGATCAAGAAAAGCTTCAAATTATTTATGCAAATATCAGAGTTTGAATTTTAGGTTAATTATTTTTACGTATATTTAATCTAAAATCCTGAAAACTAAATGAATACAAAATATTCTGATTTAATAAATCAAACCTATTACTTTCCACAAGAAGAGTTTACTTTAAACAAAGATAATCTTCAGTTTCACAATATTGATTTGATGAAACTGGTAGAGAAATATGGCACTCCATTAAAATTTACTTATTTACCTCAAATTTCCAATAACATTAACAAAGCCAAAAGCTGGTTTCGTAAATCGATGGAGAAAAATAAATATGAGGCTAAGTATTATTATTGTTATTGCACAAAAAGCTCTCATTTTGAATTTGTTATGAATGAAGCTTTTAAGAACAACATTCACATTGAAACTTCATCCGCTTTTGACATTAATATTGTTGAAAATTTATTAGCAAATGGAAAAATCAATAAAAGTACTTATATCATTTGCAATGGTTTTAAAAGAGATCAATACATTGAAAACATAGCTCGGTTAGTAAACAACGGACATAAAAATGCTATTCCAATTATTGATAACTACGAAGAACTAGATTTACTTCAAGGTCAGATAAAAGGAAAATTCAAAATTGGAATTCGTATTGCTGCCGAAGAAGAACCTAAATTTGAGTTTTATACTTCAAGATTAGGAATTGGATACAAAAACATCGTTCCTTTTTATAAAAAAGAAATCAAAGAAAATAAAAAATTGGAACTTAAAATGTTGCACTTTTTTATCAATACAGGAATCAATGACAATGCATACTACTGGAATGAATTAGTAAAATGTATCAAAGTTTATGTTGCATTAAAAAAAGAATGTCCTACATTAGATGGATTAAATATTGGTGGTGGTTTTCCAATCAAAAACTCATTGGCATTTGAATATGACTATCAGTACATGATTGATGAAATTATCAATCAGATAAAAATAGCCTGCGACGAAGCAGAAGTTGATGTTCCAAATATTTTTACCGAATTTGGTTCCTATACCGTAGGTGAAAGTGGCGGAGCAATTTATCAGATTTTGTACCAAAAGCAACAAAATGACAGAGAAAAATGGAATATGATTGATTCCTCTTTTATCACTACTTTGCCAGATACATGGGCTATCAACAAACGCTTTATCATGTTAGCGGTAAATCGCTGGAATGATACTTATGAAAGGGTTTTACTGGGCGGAATGACTTGTGATAGCGATGATTATTACAATTCAGAGCAAAATATGAATGCTATATATTTGCCAAAATACAACAAAGAGAAACCATTATATATCGGATTTTTCAACACTGGAGCGTATCAGGAAACAATAGGTGGATATGGCGGTTTACACCACTGCCTGATTCCGCAACCCAAACACATACTGATAGATAGAGACGAAAACGGAATTTTGGCAACTGAGGTTTTCTCAGAACAACAAACCTCCGATGATGTTTTAAAAATATTGGGTTACGACAAAAAATAAATACTTAATTATACAATTAGTCAATTTAAAAATTCGTTAAATTTGAAATACAAATTCAATGTTTCGATTTTTAAATCTTTAAATTTAAAAAAATGAGCAAAGGACCAATCAGTCAGTTTATTGAGAAGCATTACCTGCATTTCAACTCTGCATCTTTAGTTGACGCAGCTAAGGCATACGAGCAACAATTAGCCAACGGTGCAAAAATGATGGTGAGCATGGCTGGTGCTATGAGTACAGCGGAGATTGGAAAGATTTTTGCCGAAATAATTCGTCAGGACAAAGTTCAAATTATTTCCTGTACAGGTGCAAATCTTGAAGAAGACATTATGAATTTGGTAGCCCATTCTCATTATGAAAGAGTTCCAAATTATAGAGATTTGACTCCTCAGGATGAGTGGGATTTATTAGAAAGAGGTTTAAACCGAGTTACCGATACTTGTATTCCGGAACACGAAGCATTTCGTCGTTTGCAAAAACATATTTACAAAATTTGGAAAGATGCCGATGATAAAGGCGAAAGATATTTTCCACATGAATTTATGTACAAAATGTTACTTTCAGGTGTTCTTGAAGAATATTATGAAATTGACTTAAAAGACAGTTGGATGTATGCAGCTGCCGAGAAAAATTTACCTATTATTGTTCCAGGATGGGAAGACAGTACCATGGGAAATATATTTGCATCGTATGTTATTAAAGGTGAATTAAAAGCATCTACAATGAAATCAGGTATAGAATATATGGTTTTCTTATCTGATTGGTACCCAAAAAACAGTACCAATGGTGTAGGCTTTTTCCAAATTGGTGGAGGAATTGCAGGAGATTTTCCAATATGTGTTGTCCCAATGTTATACCAAGATATGGAAATGCATGACATTCCGTTTTGGAGTTATTTTTGTCAGATTTCAGATTCGACAACCAGTTATGGTTCTTATTCTGGAGCGGTACCGAATGAAAAAATTACTTGGGGCAAATTAGATATAAAAACTCCAAAGTTTATTATTGAGTCCGATGCTACGATTGTGGCACCTTTAATTTTCGCTTATTTATTAGATTTATAGAATAACTTTATGAAAAGAGTAATAGTTGATTACGCAAAACTTACAAATGAAATTTTAAACCTTTTGGTAGAAAAATTTCCTGACGGATATGATGATTCAGACATTATCCGCTTTAGAAATGCTAAAAACGAATTAATAGAAGCTGTTGAAGTACGGACTGAAGACACTATTTATTTAGTAAAAGTCAGTACAAAATTGGCTGATAGAATTGAAAATTACGACGAAGATGATGATATAGATGCAGTTGTAGAACCAATTAGCGGTCTAGAGCTTGATGATGATGATGATGATTCAGTCGATGATGATGATGATTCAGCCGATGATGATGATGACGATGACAATCTAGACAAGCCAGATTCTGATACAGGAGATGATGGAGACGATGACGATGATGATATTGAAGATAAAGATATATCGGACGAAGACGATGAAGATGACGAAGATTAATTTAACTTTTCGATAAAAATAAAAAAGGAACTCCCAAACGAGTTCCTTTTTTTGTTAATTTAGAATTCAAAATATACGCCAAAATGACGCAACAAATTTTACATACCAAACTCAAGGAAAACTTTGGTTTTGAAAAATTCAGACCCAATCAGGAAGACATAATAAATGGTGTACTTTCCGGTCAAGATACTTTGGCTATTATGCCAACAGGCGGTGGAAAATCAATTTGTTTTCAATTACCTGCATTGATTCTACCAGGAATAACAATCGTAATTTCCCCACTAATTGCTTTAATGAAAGACCAAGTGGATAGTTTGAAAGCGAACGGTATTCAAGCTTGTTTTATAAATAGCAGCCAAACCGAAGGCGAACGTCAATTTTATATTGAAAGCTTAAAAGCGAACATTATAAAATTAGTTTATATTGCTCCGGAAAGCTTATCATATCTTGATACTATTTTCAATAGTTTAACCATAAGTCTTATTGCTATTGACGAAGCCCACTGCATTTCGGCCTGGGGACACGATTTTCGTCCTGCTTACACTAACTTGGGTTATCTAAAAAATCGCTTCCCTTCTACTCCAATCTTAGCTTTAACTGCGACTGCTGATAAAGCTACCCGTAAGGATATTAGCGGACAATTAAATCTAATAAATCCTAAAATATTCGTAGCTTCTTTTGATAGAAAAAACCTAAGTTTAGAGGTTCGTCCTGCTTTAGATCGAGTAAAACAGATTATCGATTTCATTCAAGAAAAACCAAACGAATCAGGAATAGTGTATTGCTTAAGCAGAAAAACAACGGAGGAACTTGCCGAAAAATTACAAAAAATTGGCATTAATGCTAAAGCCTATCACGCTGGTTTAGACAACAAGATTCGTTCAAAAACCCAAGACGAGTTCATCAATGACGATTGCCAAGTAGTTTGCGCCACAATAGCTTTTGGAATGGGAATTGACAAATCAAATGTTCGTTGGGTGATTCATTATAATTTACCAAAAAACATAGAAGGCTATTATCAAGAAATTGGTCGTGCCGGTCGCGATGGATTACCATCTGAAACGGTATTGTTTGAAAGCTACGGTGACGTCATTCAATTGCAAAAATTTGCCTCACAGGGTTTGAATGCCGAAGTACAATTGGCAAAACTAGAAAGAATGAAACAATATGCAGATGCCTTAAGTTGTCGCAGGAAAATATTGCTTTCGTATTTTGGAGAATTAGTTACGGAGAACTGTGGAAATTGTGATATTTGCAAAAACCCGCCGTCTTTTTTCGACGGTACGGTAATTACTCAAAAAGCATTGTCAGCGATTATTCGTTTGCAGGAAACGGAACCATTACCCGTAATCATTGACTTCTTGCGTGGTTCAAAAAACACCTATATTTACGAAAAAGAATATCAAAATCTAAAAACTTATGGCGTCGGCATTGATCTTTCTTGGTTTGATTGGAACCAATATTTAATCCAACTCATCAATTTGGGGTATTGCGAAATTGCTTTTCATCAACAAAACAAAATTAGACTGACTACCCTTGCAAAAAAAGTCTTGTTTGAAGGAGAAAAAGTACAATTGACTATAGTTCAAAAAATCAATATTGACAAACAAGAAGTCAAAGAAGTGAAAAGCAAATCTAATGCGAATTCACTTTTTGAAACGTTACGAAAACTGCGTTACGAAATCTCTAAAGAAGAATCCGTTCCTGCCTATGTCATTTTTAGTGATGCGGCTTTACGCCAAATGGAAACCGAAAGACCAATGAGCGACCAGGAATTACTTGCTATTGATGGCGTAGGGAAAGCAAAATTGGAAAAATATGGCGATATATTTATAAAAGCTATCATTGATTTTCAAAAGTCCAAAGTTGTAAAAAAAAAGAAAGAAGCCACAACTTATAAAGAGACATTAGAATTGTACCAAAATGGATTATCAGTTGAAGAAATTTCTCAAAAGCGAAAATTAGGTTTAAGCACGATTATGTCACATTTAGCCAAATTATATGTTGACGGAGCTGCTATTGATTTAAATCCGCTTATATCAAAAGAAGAAGTATCTCAAATTGCTGAAGCACAAATAAAACTGGAATCTCCAAATGCCTTGAAACCGTATTTTGATTATTTTGAAGAAAAAATAGATTACGGAAAAATCCGATTGGCATTGGCCATACTAGAAAAAGAAAAAACGGCACTTTAAAAATTATGATACAATCATTTGCTCCTTTTGTAAATTCTAAAACTGAAATTTTGATTTTAGGAACGATGCCTGGCATAGCTTCTTTGGAAAAACAGGAATATTATGCGCACAAAAGAAATCATTTCTGGAAAATAATGTATACACTCTTAGATAATCTGCCAATATCAGAAATTTTTGAAGAAAAAATACAATTATTGCAAGCCAATAAAATTGGAATATGGGATGTTTTAGAAAATTGTGAAAGAAAAGGGAGTTTGGACATCCACATCAAAAATCAAAAAGAAAATAATTTTGAAACATTGTTCAAAGAATTTCCGGCAATCACTAAAATCATCTTTAACGGAAAAGAAAGTCATAAATACTTTCTAAAAAAATTCGGGCAAATAAAAGGCATCACATATCATGTGATGCCTTCAACTAGTCCTGCTAATACAATGTCTTTTAAAAACAAGCTGAAAATCTGGTCCACTTGTTTTGAATACCCTATAAATATCTTTCTTGGAAAACCTTTTGATGGTGTTTTTGATGACCAATAATAATAAAACCTATTGCACGAACTGAAATAGACGTATTAGAAGCAGTTCCGATTCTCCTTAATTGTTCCTCTGAAAAACTTTTAAAAAGAAATAAATTAGAATGTCTAACTGCTGATAATTCAGCTAATAAGTCCTTAATATTTCTATTGTTTGCATTCGTGTTATCTACATAATCGTTTTCTTCAAAACCAGGTAATGGTGTTTTGTCATTTCTGGAAATTCGCAACGCACGATAAGCAAAAATCCGTTCCGTATCAATCATGTGTTGAATGATGTCCTTGATTGTCCACTTCCCTTCGGCGTACCTGTAATCAAATTTATCCATGGGAATATTTTGCACAAAACGAATAAAATCGTGAAGACAAATTTCCAATTCATCAATCATTTCAACATTTCCGGCAGCTTTAATATAAGTTGCGTTAAATTCAGAATATTCACTTACAGGCAATTGATCTGTTTTCATTTTTTACAATTAAGCTGAATTTCTACTTGCGTTTGTGTTTCCAAAAAGAGAACGGGTTACAATTTTTTCGTAAACTTTAATCAAGCTTAGATCTGGATTTTTTTCTTTATTAATTTCATTAATTCTCAATAAAGCATATTGCTGTATCGTTAACAATGGCAATACAATACGTTCTCTTATTTGTATGGATGCTTTACCATCAGGATAATTCTCCATTAATTCTTCATGCCCTGCAATTTTCAAAAGCAAACGTTTTGTTTCTAAAAATTCATCGTAAATTATTTGCCAAAAAGCACCAAAATCAGGATCTTTTTTCATGTAAGCAGTTAATGGGAAAAAAGATTTTGCCAATGACATCATACTGTTTTCCAATAAGGTTTTAAAGAACAAAGAGTTGTCATATAAATCCTGAACTTTATTCCATTGATCCGTATCTTCAAAATGTTTCAAAGCAGATCCTACCCCAAAAAATCCTGGTACATTTTGTTTTAACTGACTCCAAGAACCTACAAAAGGAATCGCTCTCAAATCTGCAAAATCTAAACTTTCAGATTTACTTCTTTTTGATGGTCGGCTTCCAATATTAGTTTTAGCGTAATATTTCAAAGTACTCATTTGTTCCAAATAAGGAATGAATTTAGGATGATTTTTAAAGCTTAAATACTTTTCATATCCTAACTCTGCTAATTGATCTAAAATATCTTTCTCACCAGTAGTCAATTCATTTTGCCCTTTACTAAAAACTTGATTGGTTACACCAGCACTTAATAAATTCTCCAAATTATAACGACAAGAATCTAAAGTTCCGAAATTAGAGCTTATCGTTTGACCTTGTACTGTAACCTGAATTTCATTATTTTCAATATTCGGACCCAATGAAGCATAGAACTTATGTGTTTTTCCACCACCACGAGCAGGAGGTCCGCCACGACCATCAAAGAAAATTGCTTTTATACCATATTTTCTGGAGATTGCAGTTAACTCTTCCTTAGCTTTATAAATACTCCAGTTTGCCATTAAATAACCCCCATCTTTTGTACCGTCAGAAAAGCCAAGCATGATTGTTTGCTTATTATTTCTATTGGTTAAGTGTTTTGCATAAGCTGGGTTCATATATAATTTCTCCATGATAGCATGCGCATTTTGCAAATCATCAACGGATTCAAAAAGCGGAATAATATCAACAGATGGATTTTCCCAGTTACTCAAACGGAATAATGCAAAAGTTTCCATCACATTAAGTGCACTTTCGTTATTACTGATGATATAGCGGTTTGCACCAAATTCTCCATTCTTTTCCTGTATTGTTTTTATAGCCTGAATCGATTCAATAGTCGATCTAGTCATTTCATCATTAAATACATTAGGATTTAGATCTCCATTAACATTAGAAAGAACTGCAAATTTCTCTTCTTCTGATAATTCAAAATAATTTTCAGGAAAAACACCAGGATTTGAATTCAAATAAAATGCTACAACGTCATTAAATACAGCATCGTGAATTTTACTATTTTGACGAATATCCAAAGAGGCAAAATGAAAACCAAATAAATTCACTTTAATTAAAAGGGAGTCCAACTCATCAAGATATAATGATTGATGCTGATCTATAATTATTTGTTTGATTTTTTTTAACTGTGACTTAAATTCATCCAAAGTGATAAAAATCTCCCCTCGTGAATAAAAAACAGAACGATAAAGCTTGTATTCAAGTTCAGAAACTAAAACATCTACACCTGGGAATGTTAACTTACGTTTTAAATTTCTCATTTCTACGTAATAACATTTCAATATAGAAGTTCTCAAACGCTCTGCAACTTTCAAAGTAATCTCTGTAGTTACAAATGGATTTCCATCTCGGTCTCCACCTGGCCAAAATCCAAGTTTAATTAATGGATTTTTAATTGAATTTCCATTAAAAATATTCTTCTGAAGATAATGGACCATATCTCCCGAAGTTTTATAAAACACATTCTCAAGATACCAAATCAAACTTACTGCTTCATCAAAAGGATTTGGTTTTTCATTTTGAATAAATGGAGTTTTACCCAATTGCGCCAATAATTGTTTGATATCAAGCAAGTTATTTTTACGAATTGCCTCAGTCAAATCATTGATAATTCCCAACACTGCTCCAGGATAAAACTGTGTAGGATGAGCCGTTAAAACCGTTCTTACATTAAAATTTTCCAAGAAATTAATTAACTCCTCTTCCTTATCTTTCGCTTCTGATTTTTCTTTTATATCTCTTAACGATCCCCTTCCTTCCATATTGTTTACTACTGGAAAAGCAGCGTCTTCAATAGCGTCAAACAATACAATTTGGCGTTCGATATATTGAATAAAACGAAACATTAAATCAATTTTTTCTGTTTCTGAAGCGCTATGTAAATATCTTTTAGCGAAAAAATCGACTATTTCTTTAGGCGTTTCTTGTTTTTTAAAACCCGTATCACAAACATCTGTAAACAAAGGGAGTAAAACACCTGTATTATCTATAGAATCAAATGGTAATGTAATAAAAACACTATTATAAATGTGATATTTTGAAAGAACATCTTGATTGAAACGTTCTATTTTAGGCAGCGTGTACATAATTCAGTTATAGTTGATTTAGTTAGTTAATTTGTCATAAAAAAACCCCAAGAATAAACTTGAGGTTATATTTTAGAATATAGCGTTCAAGATTAATTACATATTTTTAAAAATCGTATGCATTAGGCGCTTCTTATCATTTATACTTTCTTCAAGTGAAATCATAGTTTCTGTTCTGTAAACACCTTCTATATCATCAATCATAAAGATAACATCCTTAGCATGTTTCGTATCTTTAGCCCTGATTTTACAGAAAATATTAAATTTACCTGTTGTTACAGACGCAACTGTTACATAAGGAATTTCATTAATACGCTCTAAAACAAATTTTGTTTGAGACGTATTGTTAAGAAAAACACCTACATATGCAATAAAAGAATACCCTAATTTGTCATAATCAAGAACTAATGAGGATCCCATTATAATTCCTGCATCTTCCATTTTTTTTACTCTAACATGCACCGTTCCTGCAGAAATCAACAATTTTTTTGCTATATCTGTAAATGGAACTCTTGTGTTATCTATCAACATATCTAATATCTGGTGATCTACTTCATCTAAACGAAACTTACTCATATTTCTTTAATTAATATTAATAATTGCTATTACAAAGTATAAAAATATACATAAAAATTAATAAAACGACATAAATATTATATTTTTATCATTCCGTTAACAAATTTTATGTTATTATCTAAGTAAAAATCAGCTTTTTGATTTAATTTCGGAAAATTATCATAGTCATCTTTATATAACGCTCCTTTAGCATCATATACATAATGACCAAAATGATTTTCTAATTCGCCAATTTGTGAAATATAAGCATTAAAGCAAATCTGATTTTCAATTAACTCTTCTTTGTATTGTGCTGCAAAATTGGTGATTATTTCGATACCATCATAATTTATTTTGATGTTTTTATACATTAAATCATAAAAAACGACTTTATTTTGAGGAATATTCAAATATTTGTCAATTCTGTTATCAACTATAACGTTTTCGCAAAGTGTCGTAAAACTGGAAACTAGCGCCATGAAAACAAATTTTCTTGTTTCTTCCCTATCATAATCATTTGCAAAATGTCCTGCTTCAAACAATAAAGTTGAAACTCCTAATGACTGAAACGTATCTCCAATACAATTTATATTGAAAGAATCATCAAAACGTCCTATTTGATTTGGTAAATACTGCTGTAACACTTCATTTATGCCCGCAATCAAATTAATCGCTTTTAATCTGGATTCGTTTATCTCCCTTTCTTCATTATAAGAAGGCGCTAAAAAGGACAATGTTGCAGATTTTCCTGTATCACTAACTCCAAATATAGTACGCTGATCATGAAGATTAAAGCAATAATCAGGCTTAAAAGATTCGAAAGTTTCTCTTAATATCTTGCTTTCAGGTTGTGAAAGGTTCTGAGAGTCTCGATTCAGATCGACTTTATTAGCATTTTCACGCGTATATAAAGTTGCTCCGTCAGGATTTAACATCGGAATACTGCAAAAAGTGAAGTTTCTAAGCAATTGCTTCGCTAAATCCGAACCACTATTAAGTACATTTAAGAAGTCAAAAAGGGCTTTTGTAGTAGTACTTTCATTTCCATGCATCTGAGACCAAAGAAAAATTTTAGTTTCACCTTCCCCAATTTGGTACGAATAAACAGGTTTTCCAAGGACTGATTTTCCAATAATTTTCAGTTGATTATTGGTGTTTAATTTTTGCAATAAAGGTTCAATGGAATCCAAAGTGATATAGCGACCTTGGATAGATTCTTCTTTATATTGATTAAATAATTCTTCTAAATTCATGCTACTTTATTTGATTTACAAAAGTAAACATCTTTGTATTTACATTTGTAAACAAAAATGTTTTTAATTATTTCAATGCTGTAAACACTTTGTCACCTTCTACTACACCAAACAAACTTATCATAATTGACAAATGTTACTATTAAAATAGATATAAAATATAATATTGTTTATCAGTAAATTAAATATGTTTACTTGTAATAAAACTTTAATTAAATTATTAAAATAAAGACTATTTACACTTGTAATTTTGGCGCTTTCACTTAATTTAGTTACATTTGTAAATAGATTATTTTTAATCCGAATTTACAATGGTAAACATAGAAGATTTTATTAAAAGATTAGAAATTATACTGGATTATTACGGTCTGAATGCTTCTTCTTTTGCAGATAAAATTGGCGTTCAGCGTTCGAGTTTGTCTCACCTACTTTCAGGAAGAAACAAACCAAGTCTGGATTTTATCCTCAAAATTTTAGACATTTTTCCTGATATTGATTTGTATTGGATTTTGAATGGAAAAGGAACATTTCCAAAAAATACGGAACACATCGATAAAAAAGAAAATATATTTGAAGAGGTTGTAAAGCAAAATATCCCTACTCCATTAAACAACAAAATTATTCCTGAAAATTTATTCTCAGAAATAAAAAATACAAATCCGATAAATGCATTGGAAACTAAAAAAATGGAAAGTCAACATATCGTAAAAGAATCTACTTCGGGTGAAATAGAAAAAATTGTATTCTTTTACAAAAATGGAACTTTTAAGGTGTACACCCCTGATTAATTTTTAAACCGCTTTGTGTTGTTTTTAAAACTGAAAACAGTTTTGAAATTTTCTTCGAACAATCAAAAAGACTGGATTTATTCTTTATATCCTTTTTCCGGAATTTTACCTTCTACTCCTATATAGTGTTTTTTCAAAATAGTCATGTCGGCTTCTATATTTCCTGAAGGCATTAATGGAGTTCCCAAATTCACTTCTTTTTGTCCAAAATCAAAAGCGACAGGAATTATGGGAACATTTACTTTCAAAGCAATATAATAAAATCCTGTTTTTAGTTCAGCAACTTTTTTTCGAGTTCCCTCAGGAGCAACGGCCAGACGAAAAACTTCTTTTCTTTGAAAAATCGCCGCAATAGAATCTACTTTATTCAAACCTCCAGTACGATCCAAAGGTTCTCCTCCCATATATCTAAAATAAAATCCAAAAGGAAAACGGAACAATTCTTTCTTACCTACCCAATTCATTTCTAATCCAGTTATTCCTCTAGTAAAAATTCCCAAATAAAAATCATGCGCACTGGTATGCGGCATTACCATCATCACACATTTTTTGATATTCGGATCAATCGTCCCAACTATTTTCCAACCCATAAGCTTGAAAAATATCCATTTATAAAATTGTTTCTTCATTCTTCAATTCTTTCGTACAAAATAAATAATTTATATCTTATTTTTGAGTAAAACTGTCACTAATGATTAAAAAAATATTCAGTTATCTAATTCCAATAAAAATTTATCAAACGAAATCTTCATTGAGTAAATCGATTGAGGTAACCTGGGCAAATGGTGAATTAGTTTTAGATTCTGAAAATGCGAATTATTCTTATGGAAGTTTGCAACGTATTTTAAGAATAGGATTAAAAAATATTGGCTATGAAAAAATAGCCGCCATGGAACGTATTCTAGTTTTGGGAGTAGCTGGTGGCAGCGTTATAAAAACATTGGTTGATGAGATTAATTATAAAGGAAAAATAACCGGAGTTGAAATTGATTCAGATATAATCAGAATAGCAAATAAATATTTTGACTTAGATAAAATACCCCAACTCGATATTGTAATTGAAGATGCATTCGAATTTGTTTTGAAAACTAAAAATAAATACGATTTGATTATTATTGATATTTTTCAAGATACAACAATGCCAAATTTTTTATTTGAAACCTATTTTATTAATCGTATCTGTTTTCTTTTAAGAAATCGAGGTTTTATTCTTTTCAATACCATGATTTTGAATGAATCCCAAAACATAAGAAATCAAAAATATGTCTCTGAATTTTATGAAAATCGATTCAAAATAAAAACGATTCCAAGAGTCGAAGTACACAATGAATTGATTATAATTGAAAAATTAGAATGAAATAGTTAAATCGTATTAGGAATAAGTTTTGAATTAAAAAAATATGTACATTACGTCATATTAACACATTTGATAAAAAACAACCACTATTAATTCTAAACCAATTATTTTTATGAGAAAATTTAGCAATACTATTCCCATTTTAAGTATTACGCTTCTTTCAAGCTTTACATTAATGTCATTTATCGATCCCCCAAAATACCGTGACCTTAATAAGAATGGAAAAATGGATCCGTATGAAAATGTAAAACTTCCTATCGAAAAAAGAATCGATAATTTGATTTCATTAATGAATATCGAAGAGAAAGCCGGAATGATGTTTATCAACGGAACACTCATCAATACAGACGGAAGTATCGACAAAAAAGAAGGAGCTACAGGAATGGCAGCCCGACTTCCTTCCCCACGTGAATTGATTGTGGATAAAAAAATGAACCATTTCAATTATTGGCAAGCACCAAATGTAAAAGAATTGGCGATAGGTTATAATGCGATTCAAAAAGTTGCCGAGGATACGCGACTTGGAATTCCTGTAACTATTGCATCAGATCCGCGTCATTATTTTAGCAATAATGTTTTTGCCATGGAAGCCAATGGTTTCTCACAATGGCCGGAACAATTAGGTTTTGCAGCAATCAATGACACCAAATTAATGCAGCAATTTGGTGATATTGCCCGTCAGGAATACCTTGCTGTTGGAATCCGTGAAGCCTTACATCCTATGGCTGATTTGGCTACAGAACCGCGATGGCCCCGTGTAAGCGGTACTTTTGGGGAAGATGCCAACCTTTCTGCACGCATGATAAAAGCGTATATTTTAGGTTTCCAAGGAACCAAATTAGGACACAACAGTGTTGCTTGTATGACTAAACATTTCTCAGGTGGAGGCCCTCAAAAAGAAGGCCTTGACCCTCATTTTCAATATCAAAAAGGCCAAGTGTATCCTGGTAAAAATTTCGATTACCATTTGATTCCTTTTGAGGCAGCTTTCGATGTAAAAACTGCGGCCATAATGCCTTATTATGGAGTTCCAATGGATCAAACTTCAGAAAACGTTGGTTTTTCGTATAATAAAGATATCATTACTAAGTTGTTGCGTGATAAATACAAATTCGATGGTGTAGTTTGTACGGATTGGGGATTGGTTTCTGATACTCATATGGAACCTGTTTTGTGGCCAGCTCGTGCTTGGGGTGTGGAAAATTTAAGTGAAATACAACGCGTCAAAAAAATAATCGATTCGGGTTGTGATCAATTTGGTGGTGAAAATTGTCCGCAATATATTGTTGAGTTAGTTAAGGAAGGGCAAATAAAAGAATCCCGTATTAACCAATCCATTAGAAGATTATTGCGTCAAAAATTCATTTTGGGTTTATTCGACAATCCTTATATAGATGTGGATAGCGCTACCAAAATTGTGGGTCGTGATGATTTTAGAAAATTAGGAGAAACCACGCAACGTCGCTCGATGACTTTATTAAAAAATGATATCAAACTCCCGTTGGCCGCTGATTCTAAATTAAAAATTTATGTAAAAAATGTAGATGCAAAAGCTGCTTCTAAATATGGAACTATAGTGTCGCTTCCAGAACAAGCGGACATTGCGATTATTCGATTGAATACGCCTTGGGTTCCTTTAGATACTGATAATCCGTTTGCTAAAGGCTTTCATCATGGTGATTTAGATTTCAAAGGAAAAGATTTGGAAGAGGTTTTGACACTTTGTAAAACCGTTCCAACGATTGTAGATATTTATTTAGATCGTCCGGCTGTTTTCCCAGAAATTAATGCTGCTGCCAAGGGCGTTTTTGCCAATTATGGTGCTGCCGATGCGGCTTTATTAGATATCATTTTCGGAAATGCAAAACCTGAGGGAAAATTACCTTTTGAATTACCTTCGTCTATGGAAGCGGTAAGAAACCAAAAAGAAGATGTTCCTTACGATTCAAAAGATCCTTTATATCCTTTTGGTTTCGGATTGGGTTATTAAAAATCACAAATTGTTGTTATAGTTGTTAATGAAAAATGCTTCGTCTTAATTGGCGAAGCATTTATTTTTAAGCCACTATTAATAAGATTATTACAATTAAATACAAGTGTAATATATTTAAAATACGACAATTATTTTGTACTTTAGATATGAATTTCCTAACCGATAATGATATGAAAAAAATCATAAAAAAACTTCTTTTAGGAAATGTCCCAATAGTTGCTAAACCAAAAATCAATCCTGTTGAAAAGCGTGTTCAAAATATAAAAGCAATTTGGAATAATGATCATCAAGATGATAACGGAATAGAAAAAATAGTTCGTTTGTTTCTTTCCTCCTCGCAATTACTGTTTCCTGGAATTTACATCAAATATCTGGCTTCCCGAAAAGGAGTTGAATATCAGGATTTAGCTATTGACTTTTATGTTTTGCTTAAAGTTATATTTCCATTAGTAACTCTAATTAATCAATGGCAGACTAATGGTTTTGTTATTGTGATATTGATTTATGTTTTACTGGAAACCGTTTTGTACATCCCTACTTTAATTTTTGCTTCCGATTTGTTTTCAAAACCACGCTCCTATAAAAGGTCTATGTTATTGCTTTTCCTAAATTATGTAGAAATTGTGTTGGCTTTTGGCGTTTTGTATTCCTGCGATAATTTTATGAATAAACCATTCACTCATTGGTTTGATGCGGTTTATTTTAGCACAATTACCTCCTCTTCTATTGGCTATGGCGATTTTTATCCCGTTACCACACTAGGAAAAGTACTAGTGAGCATACAGGCGTTATTATTTTTATTTTTTGTAGTCTTATTTTTAAATTTTTTCTCTACTAAAATAAAAACTAAAGGTTATTTTGACTTTGAAAATGAAGGTTAGTTTAAATCATCTTCCTCGCTTTTTCTAAATCTTCTAAGGTATCAATTCCGTTTCAATTCACACATTTTTACTTTTTTTAGAATTAAATTTTTGAAATAATGATTCCATTCTTAGTATTATACATTGGTTTTTATATTTAAAGATATATTTCCAAAACATCTTAATTTTCAGTAATGATTAAAAACATAGATTTTATTCCAAAAAAATAGGGGAACCTAATCCTACCGTGCGACACAAATATTTAGACGAAATTTCAGCCACGAATTTCACTAATTTTCACTAATTAATTCGAGTAAATTCGTGGCTAACTTTTTTATAATATGATAAAATATGTGTTATCTGTGTCCTACTTTAAACTTGTGTCCATGCGGTAGGAACCTAATCCCCTATTTTCATTTTATTAATTTACTTTCTTTATATCATCCTTTATTTCCAGTTCAGTAACTTTACCATATTTTTCAGCAATTTTTTTGATATCTTCTGATTTTCCTACAAGTACAAATTGTAACTTATCCTTTGGGAAATATTTGGCAATAATTTGGTTGGCTTTTGCCAAATCCAGACCATCTACATTTTTTTCGAAATTATCGATAAAAGATTTATCAAAATTATACCAAAACATTTGAGACAGTAAGTTTGATAATTGCTCTGTTGTTTCATAACGCGGTGGAAACTGTCCTTTCACATAATTTTTGGCTGAACTTAATGATTTTTCATCAATACCATTTGTATGTAATTTATTCAATACTTCCAAAGCTTTATCAATTGCTGGTTCCGTCGTTTTAACGGCTGTAAAAGTGCTAATTACAAAAGACCCCCCATTCTTTAAAGCATTAAATCTACTTGAAGCACCATAAGTCAAACCAGAATTTACTCTAAGTTCATCATTTAGCATGGAAGTAAAACGTCCTCCAAATAATGTATTGACAACATCAATAGCTACATAATCCGGATTGTTTCTATTCACACCCGGTGCTCCAATATAAAATGTTGTCTCCTTAGCATCGCCTTTATTGACTAGTAATACCTTATTTTCAGTAGGAATGTTAATCGTTTTTGATACTGGATTTTCTTCTTCTTTTGCTGATTTTTCCCAACCAGAAAACAACTTGGTTAGTTTTGCTTTCATTTCATTAGTAGCAAAATCTCCAACAATACTTATAACAGCATTATTAGGTTTATAATTTGTTTTATAAAAATCTTTAACATCATTAACCGTTAATTTACTAACAGTTGAATTATTTCCACTTAAAACATTTCCATATACATGATTTCCGTACAAAAGTGAATCAAAATATGATCCTATTACTAATCGTGGACTTTCCTTTTGTTGTTCAAGTGTAACTAATAAACGACTTTTTTCTTTTTCAAATTCTGAAGTATCAAAAACAGGATTGAGTAGTATTTCTTTAATGATAGCGAGTACTTTGTCTTTATCCTTAGCTGCAAATTTTGAAGAAAGACCAGAAAATTCTTTGGAAGCATAAGTACTTACATCAGCTCCTGTGAAGTCCAATTCTTCATCTAGTTTTATCTTTGTGAAATTTTTAGTACCATGTTTAAGAGCTGTAGCGGTTAATGATGCTAAACCTGCTTTATCGTAGTCATAAATTGCACCGGCTGGCAGTATGGCTGAAACACTGATGACAGGAACATCATGCTGTTCCATCAGATTAATTGTTAGGCCGTTTGGTAATTTAAAAGTGGTGTAATTTTGTAATTTAAAACTCTGCGCCGATAGATTTATACTGGTAATCACCAGTAGGCAGAATATCATGAGTTTTTGGTTGATCTGTTTCATAAAGTTAATCTTCTACATTTGTTTTTAATACTCCTACGGTTCTGTTACTTTTTGTAAAATATTTTTTGGCAACATTCTGCACATCCGCTACGGTAATTTTATTATAGTTAGCCGGTGCGTTGAACATTTTTCGATAATCTCCAAAAAACACTTCGTATGTACCTATATTATTTGACTTTCCATCGATGGTTTCTACTTGGGAGTAAAATTCCATCAGTTTCTGGTTTTTTATTTTCTGAAGTTCTGTTTCACTAATGCCTTCCTTTTTTATTTTTTCAATCTCAACATAAATCGCTTGCTCTAAATCAGCCTCTTTAACATCTTTATTAGCAACAGCATATACATTGAAAAGCTTAGGATCAAAACTATCTCTGAAATCAGTAAATACCTGAGTGGCCAATTGTTTTTGATCTACCAGTGAAGCATACAATCGTGATGAATTCCCACTTGAAAGAACAGAACTAAGAATATTCAATGCATAATAATCCTCATTTTTAGACTCTGGCGTATGATACCCAATCATGAGATATGGAGTTGCTACTTCTTTTTTAACAATTATTCTTCGTTCCCCAGTTTGAGCAGGTTCAATAATGTGAACTTTAGGTGGAGCTGCTTGTGCAGGAATAATTTCAAGATATTTTTTAGCAAATTCCTTAACTTGTTTCATTTTGATAGCTCCAGAAACTACAACGACACAGTTGTTTGGAGCATAATAGGTTTTAAAATAGCGTTCCAAATCTTGTTGTGTCCAATTTTTCATATCATCTTCATACCCTATAACTGGCCAATGGTAGGGATGTTCCTGAAAAGCAGTTGCCTGCACAGACTGTGACAATAGACGCCATGGAGAATTTTCAAGCCCTGTACGACGCTCACTCAAAACCACACCTCTTTCACTTTCTACCATAGTAGGATCAATACTCAAACTGGAAATTCTATCCCCCTCAAGATCAAATATAACTTCAGATGCTGATGCTGGAAACCAGTTGGAATAGACCGTAACATTTTCAGTAGTATAGGCATTATTAGCACCACCGTTAAATTCCATGGTTTGGTCAAAGAGTTTTGGACCATATTTTTTAGCTCCATTGAACATCATGTGTTCAAAAAAATGAGAAAGTCCAGTGATACCTTGATATTCGTTTCGGCTTCCCACCTTATAAAACAAATACATATTGGCATTTGGAATGGAGAAATCTTCCACAACCAGAAACTTCATTCCGTTTGTAAGTGTAAACGTTTTTACATCATCTGCTTTCATTTGTGCATGTCCATAAAAGGATCCCAAAAGAATAAGATGGAGCATTATTTTTTTCATAGGTCAATAAATTAGTTACGTTAAAACTAATAAATTTTATTGACTATTTACAATTTTATAACAATGATGTTAAATTCATGGCTTTTTCATAACATTTAAATGGGTGATTCAGTAAATGTTAACTATTTTTTTAGCCACTAATTCACTGATTTTTTTCAAATCTTACTGAAGAAAAACTCGTGAATTCGTGGCTATTCTTAAAGCATTTTTCTAGCTTTTTCTAAATCTTCGGGAGTATCAATTCCAATTCCAACATGTGTAGTTTCGACCATTTTGATTCGTTTTCCAAATTCTAGATAACGTAATTGCTCCAGTTTTTCGGATGCTTCCAATGATTTCATGGGTAAATGGTAAAAATCCAACAAAGCTTGTTTTCTAAAAGCATAAATCCCGATGTGTTGCATGTATCTTACACCCACATTTTTCTCCCTAGCATACGGAATTACCGAACGCGAAAAGTACAAGGCAAATCCGTTTTGATCCACCACTACTTTTACATTATTGGGGTTTTCGATTTCGTATTCGTCTGTTATTTCACGCATCAAAGAAGCTAAATCCACTTTTTCATCCAAATCATTTCTAAAAATTTCAATCAGTTTTGCCAGAGGCTCTACATCTATAAATGGTTCATCTCCTTGCACATTCACCACAATATCCACATCCAGATTTTCAACCGCTTCGGCAATTCGATCACTCCCCGATTCATGCTCCTTAATACTTCTAATGGCTTTTCCACCATGAGAAAAAATTTCGCTATAAATTAAATCAGAATCCGTTACCACAAAAACATCATCAAATAAATGGGTGTTTATTGCGGCTTCATAAGTTCTTAAAATCACCGTTTTACCTCCCAAATCCTGCATGAGTTTGGCGAAAAATCGTGTGGATGCGTAACGCGCGGGAATGACTGCTATTATTTTCATTTTTGTATTTTTTTTTTTGCCACGAAGACACTAAGTCGCAAAGTTTTATTTTTAATCTTTTGCTGGTGAGAGTGTCCCGCTCGTACAATGTCATTAGGTTAAGCAGTTTTGACCGTCACTTCGAGTAATTTTGAACATTAATGCGACAGCTTTAATGTTTAAAATTGTATTGAGAAGCCTTTATTATCAAAGGGTTCTCGATACTTCGTAGAAATTTTCTATCGCAAATTTCTACTCAACTCGAACTGACGAATCCTTAACTTAATGTCATTGCCCGCTCGTATCGAACACAAAATATTAATTCTCATTTTATTATGGTCACAAGCGAGAGGTTTAAGCTAGCTCAGAACAATCGAGCTAATTGGCGACTAAGTTAGTATGTTTTTTTATGAGTTACAAAACTGTTCTAACTTCTCTCGACTTAAATTTACTTTGTGATATTCCAAAAACTAATTTTTCGTCGAATTTCAAAACCTAATTTCTCGTAGAGTTGTATTGCTCCACTATTATCTTCAATCACATGTAAATAAGGAGTTTTATTTTGCTTGAAAATTTCATTTACAGTATGGACAACTAATTGTTTCGCATATCCTTTTCCGGTATGATTGTGATGTGTGACTACTGCGCTTACTTCAACAAAATTATTCATTTGCATGCGCTCACCAGTCACGGCAACAAGTTCATCGTTTTTGAAAATACCGTAATAATTACCTAGTAAAGCAGTTTTTCTTTTAAAATAACCCGGTTGCACCAAGTTCACCAACTCATATAAAGCATCAATATGTTCGTCAGTAAGTTTTACGATTTGTTCATTAATTGCAATATCGATTGGATTGTAAACAATCATTTGAAGACAAATCACTTCTTTATTTAACTTCAATAGATTTGAAAGTTCCGGTTTTTCTCCAACAACAAAAAAATTGTCAACCTTAGTAGAATATTCATCGATAGACTTTGAAATCGCATTGCCTTTTTCAAAACCACCAAACGGACAATAATCCGGATGATAGAATTTTATTCTGTCATAATCTACCGCAAAACTTTGATGCGTTTCCGACAACGAAAACCAAACTGGATTATCTAATTTTTTATCGTCTTGCGTTTTCACAATAAGTAGTTTTGAGGGTTTGTTTTGGAGATTAGTGATTTTCATCTTTGAAAAAGAGAAAGAAATATTTAATTTTAGTTTATTGGCATTAATGAAACGCTCGCTTGCGGATTTTATAATCTCTTAGAAGATTAAGATGCCTTTGCTGTTTTTTCGTTTGTTTCAAATTCTTTTAATGTTTTTCCATCTCTAAGCTTCCATTCTGATAATCCATTTGCATTTCGTCCCATTACTATAACTGCTGCTGTAGAAGGACTACTAAATATGTAGTCATCGGAAAATTCAAAATATTCTATTTTATCAACAAGCAAACCTTCGTCAATTAATTTTTGTCTTAATTTAACAAAACTTGGAGTCATTGAATTAACAATGGTACTAGCTGCTTTTGAACCTTTGAATACTACAAACCCATCAGATGTTGGTTCACCTTGCCCATCAGCACCACGAGCAGCTTTAATTGTAAATGTTTCGACTTTTTGCTTTGGTTTGAAATCTCTTTTTTCATCGAATACTTTGTGTCCAAGTGTGTTTACGAGCATTTTTATATTCTCGATAAATTCTTCCATTTCAGCCCTGTCAGATTCTGAAATTGATGATTGTGTTGGGGTAATTGAGTTTTCAACTTTATAGCGTTTGGCAGATAGTGCTATATCATGAAGTCGATTTTCTAAATATTTTACGTGTGCTTTATTTAAATTTTCATCTTTGCTTATAAAAACAATTGCCTCATTCCAAAAGTCCTTTTGGTTTAAATGTTGATTAAGTCGTTTTAATATTGATTCTGCTTCTCCAATATAAACTAAGTCTTTCCCTTCTTCATCTTTCCCGAATAAAAGATATACCCCAGTACTTCCTAAATCGCTACGATCAATACAATCTTTCACTTTAATACGAGGGATTTTATATGCTTTTCCAGACCAATTGGAAAGTTCACAACTCATTCGTCCGTTTGGTTCTCCGTCTATTAAAAATATTTTTATTGTTTTACCGAATTTCATTTATCTCTTTCTTTATTTTTTTAATTTATAAAATTTTATCGAAGGAATATCAAATATAAGATTTTTCCCCAAAATCAATCTACATAATCTTCACTGAAGTCATACTCAAAGAACCCGCCAATAACTTATCATTGAACAAACTGAGTTCTTCGGATTTTCCTTTTAATCCCAAGGTATATAGTAAAGGTAAATAATGCTCTGGCGTAGGAATCGCTAATTGGAACGCTTTGCTTTGTTTTTCAAAATCTATCAACGGTTGGAAATTCCCGTCCAGTAAATAATTATTTACCGTTTCCCTTGCTTCAATTGCCCAATCGTAACCGTAATTGTCTTTATCAAAATTGTGAAAATCGACCAATCTCAAATTATGAACAATATTCCCGCTGCCTACAATCAAGATTCCTTTGGTACGCAACGCACTTAGTTTTTGAGCCAACTCAAAATGGTATTGTCCGGATTTTGTGTAATCAATACTCAACTGAATCACGGGAACATTAGCCTCGGGATATAAATGTTTGATTACACTCCAAGCACCGTGATCCAAACCCCAATGTTCGTCCAACTCTACTTCTACCGGTGTCAATAATTGTTTTGTTTCTATCGCTAATTCAGGACTTCCTTTTGCTGGATATTGCACATCAAATAACGCTTGTGGAAAACCTCCAAAGTCGTGAATCGTTCGGGGCATTTCCATTGCGGTAACTTTGGTTCCTTTGGTAAACCAATGCGCCGAAATACACAAAATAGCATTCGGTTGCGGCAACGTTTTAGCCAAGTTTCGAAAACCCGTTACAAACTGATTTTCCTCAATGGCGTTCATCGGACTTCCGTGTCCCAAAAACAGCACCGGCATTTTTTCGGTATTCGAAAAAGAGCCTGAAATTTTATGTAAGTCGTTTAAAGTGTTCATAACCAATTCTATTAAAAGTTCAAAACAGATAAATTAATTTTTCAAACCATATAAGCCATTTAAGTTTTACTTTAATTGTTAAGCTTATATGACTTATATGTTTATGAAATTTACTCTACAAAATTCTCATCCTTAAAACCAATCAAATATAATTTATTTTTTGCTCTGGTCATCGCGGTGTACAACCAGCGGATGTAATCTCTATTGATTCCATCCGGTAAATACGGTTGTTCTATAAAAACAGTATTCCATTGCCCACCTTGTGATTTATGACACGTAATCGCATACGAGAATTTCACTTGCAAACCATTGAAATATTCGTTGGCTTTTACTTTTTGGAATTGTTTATACTTGGTTTCGCCTTCATAATCTTTCAACACTTCCTGATACAATCGGTTTGATTCCTCATAGGTCAGCGATGGCGATTCGCTTTTTATGGTATCCATTAACAATACCGTTTCAAACGGAATCTGATTGGGGTAATCGATCATTCGGATTTTTACTTTGGCAAACTTAAAACCATACAATTCTTTGATATTGAAAATTTCTAATATTTCGATAATATCGCCATTGGCTATAAAACCTGCTTCATCAGAATCTTTTAACCAAAAATAATTGTTCTTCACCACCATCAGGAAATCGCCTGTGGAAAGTTCGCTTTCTTTATCGAGGATTTTGGTTCTGATTTGCTCATTATATTGATTCGCCCTTTTATTGGAACGAACAATAAAAGCGGTATCTTCTATACTATAATTACTATAGGCGGAATTGATGGCATCTTGAATATCGTATCCATCGGTCAAACGAACAATATCTTTGAATTTCTTGACATTAAATTTGAATTCATCGATAAAGGAATCTTTCAATAACTCCCTAAGTTCGGTTGCGTTATGCAAAATCCCGGAACTTTCTTCCTGACGCATGACTTCGTCCAATTCGATATGTTCTACTTCCTTATCATAATTCATTCCTAAAGTGCGAATGTCCAAAGCGGGGCTGATATCCAAATTCACCGGAGGCAACTGAGCCGTATCTCCCAATAAAATCATTTTGCAATTGGTTCCTGAATACACATAAGAAATCAAATCATCCAATAAGGAACCGTTTTCATATAACTTAGAATCGGAATTGGTATCCGAAATCATTGAAGCTTCATCGACTATAAATATGGTATTCTTATGTTTGTTTTGTTGCAATGTAAACGAAACGCCACCACCGGAAGATTTCTTAGGGAAATAGATTTTTTTATGAATTGTAAAAGCCGGTTTATTCGAATAATTAGCAATCACTTTAGCCGCACGACCCGTTGGTGCCAACAAGACATATTTTTTATTAATGTCCAATAAACTATTTACAATCGTAGAAATCACGGTTGTTTTTCCGGTTCCTGCATATCCTTTTAAAACGAAAATGGTCTTATTATCGGCTTCGGTTAAAAAAATAGCAATTTTTTGAAAAAAAATATCTTGTTTATAAGTTGGCTGAAAAGGAAATTTTCTCTGTAAAAGACTGTAAAACAAGGAGGAATTCATGTGAAGGTGATTGCTATAAATGAACATCAAATATAAGTATGAAAATCGAGGCAATTGCATAAATTGGCATTAGAATCAAAAAAAATTGTAAGTTTGTCTCCGCGTTTAATTCTTGTACTATATATAAAGGTAGAAATGGATTGAAAATCAAATTATGTCAATACAAAACACAAATATCACCGAAAAAAAATATAAAAAACTGTCCATTCAAGTTTCCTTGACTGGACTTTCTTTTTGTTGTTTTGACACACTAAACAATACGGTAACTTCATTTAACGAAGTGCATTTTGATACTTTTCATAAAGCCACAAAAATTGAAGAATTATTTGGTGATGCATTTCGGGATTATCCGGAATTAAAGGATTCGTATGATGAAATTTTGGTGATTCACAATAATAACCTTTCTACTTTTGTTCCCACAGCTCTTTTTGATGAGAACTTTTTAGGCAGTTATTTACAATACAACACTAAGGTATTTGAAACGGATTTTTTCGCTTTTGATGAAATTCCAAACTATCAAATGAATGCGGTTTATATTCCTTATGTGAATATCAATAATTTTTTTATTGACCAATTTGGTTCTTTCGATTACAAACATGCCAATAGTATTTTGGTTTCCAAATTATTGGTTGCATCCAAAAATAAGGATGATAAAAAGATGTTCATTCACATCAATTCTGGTCATTTTGAAATCATTGTGGTTCAGAACCAAAAATTATTGCTTTTCAATTCTTTTGATTACAACACACCAGAAGATTTCTTGTATTACATTTTATTTACAGCCGAACAATTGAATTTAAATCCCGAAAACTTCCCATTGGAATTAATCGGAAATATTGATACCGAAAGTGATTATTTCAAAATCGCTTACAAATACATTCGCAACGTTTCACTTATTGATGTGGAAGATTTGCGATGGAACAATTATTTTTCTGAGGCCGAAAACAGAAATCATTTTATACTTTTCAACTCATGAGAATCATTTCAGGAAAACACAAAGGAAGACGCATTTTTCCACCAAAAGGGTTACCAGTCCGCCCCACCACCGATATGTCTAAAGAAGCATTATTCAATGTTCTGAACAACCATTTTAGTTTTGAAGGACTAAAAATATTAGACTTATTCTCAGGAACCGGAAATATCAGTTTTGAATTTGCCTCGCGCGGTAGCACGCCAATCACTTCCGTTGATGCTGATTTTGGTTGTGTAAAATTCATCAAGCAAGTTGCCTCTGAGTATGATTTTAATATTGCTGCCACAAAAAGCGATGTTTTCACCTATTTAGAAAGATGTAAAACTTCGTATGATATTATTTTTGCTGATCCTCCATATGCATTAGACCAAAAGACCTTTGAGAAAATTATAGTATTGGTTTTCGAAAAGGAGTTACTTAATGACGAAGGAATGATGGTAATCGAGCATTCAAAATATACCAAACTGGATCACATGATTCATTTTTCGTTTAAGAAAAGTTACGGTGGTTCTATTTTTAGTTTTTTTGAAATAAACGCTGATAATGACATGGAAGATTCTGAAAATGAATCAACCCAAAGCGATGACGAAGAAGAATAATCTCGATATTCTATAAATAGAGAAACCCTTGAAATTCCAAGAGCTTTTCTGTTTTAATTAAAGAATTAAAGTAATTATTTACCAATTACCCAACCCAAAGTAAAGTTTAATACAGGCACTAAACCACTGTCATTTTTTTCAAAATTATAACCAACGCCCATATTCAAATCAAGATTAAAATTCCCTTTGTAGGTTCTTTGAAAACCCCAAACCGGCGCTACAGTAATCGATGAATTTTCGGATAAAAAGTTATTATTCGTTGAAATTGATCTGAAATTATAAAAAGCGGACATAGCAACAAATCCTCCTGAATTATGGGAAGTAATTTTTCCCTTTCCTGCCCTTTTCTCTAAATTATAATAATGACGAAACTGTTCATTAATGTAAGGATAAAAGATCCAGGTTTTCCCAAAACTATTCGATGTATATCCATAACCTGAACTCAATTCTGAATAAAACGTGTTTTTATTACTTAGACCGTGTTCGTAAACAAATCCCGGAAGTAATACATTAATTTTAAATTGACTTTTTTCTACGGCTGGTTTTTCTTGTGCGTTAGAATGTAAAATTGTCATTAAAATAAAAACAGCTAAAATAGCTGCTTTATCATTTTTAAATACTGGTAATTGCATGTATAATTATTATTAAGTTCTCGATATATCATTTGATTTATATCGGGAGCAAACATAATAATAAATTTTAATTTGTCAGAATTTTATTTTAATAATAAACTCAATCTCTCGTTAATTTCTCTAATATCATTTGATACGTAGGTGTTGCAACTCCAAATTTTACTGCTTGATCCACAACATATTTTGTCAAAGAAACTACTTCGGTATTTCTTCCAGCCAATAAATCTCTGTGCATCGATGAAGTGGCGTCTTGAGGAGATTTTTCCAGTTTGACAATCGTCTGAACCACAATGTCATTTGGCAACGCTAATCCTTTTGCGAAAGCGACAGAAGTAATCTCATTTAGCAATGAAATATAAATTGCTTTGTTAGCTGCATTATTCAAAATAGCACCGATATTTTGATTCAAATACGAAGTAGCCGAAGCCAAAGCAGAAATAAAAATGAATTTCTCCCAAACTGTTTCTTCGATAGTATCAACAATATAACTTTCGATAGCAGCTTTTTCGAAAATGGATTGCAATTTATTCAATTTTGAAATTGGTGCTGTTTTAGAACCAAAAAACAGTTTTTCGTAAGGACCAATTTTCCGAATAACTCCGGGAGATACAATCATAGAAATAATATAAACACAACCTTGCAAAACAGTATTTTCAGGAAACAGCTTTTCTATGCGTTCCGTGGCATCGACACCATTATATAAAGGAAGAATTATTGTTTTTGGCGTAATGCAGTTTTTTATAGAAAGAAAACTACTTTCTATATCATAGGTTTTAGTAGCGCAAATAAGGTAATCCAATTTCCCGATTTCTTCGGGATCATTCGAAACCAAATTTGGAAAAACAATCATTTCACTTTCATCTGACCCGAGCGATAGCGAACTGGCGGAGCAAATAATTTTTAATCCATTTTGTACTATTGCTTTTTGGGTTTCACCGCGAGCAATAAATACAATTTCTATTGCTTCAGATTGAGTATGGGCTTTGGCTAATAATCCACCAAAATAACCGCCTACTCCACCTAATCCTAAAATCCCTATTCTTGTTTTCATATTATAAGTCGATCATATATCACTATTTCAAAGTAAACAACAAAGTTAAGTAATCAAACTTACCACAAAGGCACAAAGACTCAAAGAAAATGAGTTATTGATAAATAATTCTAAAAGTGTAAAGTGTAAAAAGAAGAAAAAAATTTAGCGCCTTTGTGCCTTTGCGGCAAAAAAAATGCATTGAGCAGTAAAAAAAAATGCAGACCTATAAGCCGGATTCTGTCTCCGAAAAATCGGAGCCTTATCATTTATCTAGGCTTACAATTACTCATAAGCTCAAGCTATCTACCCTTCAACAACGGACGAGAAGCCCTTAAATGCTGATATACTTGATATTTCACCGCATAGAGTTTACCTGGTTTCACTACAGCATTACCTGTACATACTTTCTGTTGCACTTGTCCTAATCCGATTGCTCGAACCGACGGGTGTTACCCGCTATGCCTCCCTATGGTGTCCGGACTTTCCTCTTTATTCCGAACTCGATTCGGAACCTGAAATCAGGTGTTGAAACAAGTTCAACATAAAACGATAAGGCGGTCTGCGGTGCGAATTTACAACATTTTTTCATGGATGTCAATTTTAGATTATTTACTTTAACATGTCTTTTGCAACGACTTAAAAATAAAATGGTTATCTTTATAAATAACAATTAATCTCCCATTAATCATGAAACCAACTTACCATTATACCACAGTTTTAGAAGCCTTAGAAGATTTAAAAGAAAAAGGCTTTACCTACGATTTTAATATTCATCAAGATGATATTAAAACAAATCCGCATAAATATGAAGTAAAACACGTATACCGCTACGAAGGGGATGCTGATCCAGATGAAGAATCGGTGGTTTACGGCATAAGTTCCGATTCAGGCGAAAAAGGAGTTTTTGTCGCTGGCTTTTCGGCAAATTCAGATAATGATGCCGCACTTGTTTTGGAAAAGTTATGTATCGAAAGTAGCGGGCAATGCAAACTCTAGTTGCCGTATAGCCATCTTATTTAAAAAAAAGAACTTCATTTTTAAGGTTTCCAAAAAAATTAATTATTAAGTTCGATGCAGTTATCCGAAATAATAATAGAGCGAATCAAAAAAGAAGGTCCAATATCTTTTCGGGATTTTATGGAAATGGCATTGTATTATCCTGAATTGGGATATTATAATTCTATACCGGACAAGATAGGATCCAATGGAGATTTTTACACCAGCCCTTATATTTCTGCTGACTTTGGGGCCATGATAGGTCGTCAAATCGAAGAAATGTGGGAAATTTTAGAAAAAAAACCTTTTACGATTGTTGAATATGGCGCTGGAACCGGTTTATTATGTCATGATATTTTAGATTATCTCAAGAATAATCTCCCTTTGTATGATAGCTTAACCTATTGTATCATCGAAAAAAGTGTCAGCATGCGTGAAATTGAAAAAAAACATTTGCATGAAAAAGTAAGTTGGTACAACTCAATCCAAGATATCCCTGAAATTAATGGCTGTATTTTATCTAATGAATTGGTTGATAATTTTGCGGTGCATCAGGTAATTATGGAAGAACAGCTTAAGGAAGTCTTTGTAGACTATAAAGAGGATTTTATTGAAATTTTGAAACCTGCAAAAAAAGAACTCACCCATTATTTCGAAACATTAAATGTGCAACTACCAAAAGGATTTCGCACGGAGGTCAATTTGGAAGCGGTATCTTGGATAAAAGAAGTTTCACAATCTTTACAGAAAGGTTATGTAATTACCATAGATTATGGTTCTTTGTCCTCTGAATTATACCACAACCACAGGAGTTGCGGTACATTATTGTGTTATCACAAACATCACAAAAATGACAATCCTTATCAATTTATTGGAGAACAAGACATTACATCTCATACCAATTTCTCTGCTATATCGCATTGGGGCACGCAAAACGGACTAGATTGTTGCGGTATCGTGGATCAAGCACAATTTTTATTAGCGCTCGGTATTAAAGAATATCAAAATATTGCTTTAATTAAAAATAAGGATAATTTGCAATTGGCAGCCCATGAGGCATTAATGAATTACAGATTATTGTTTGATATGGGTCCAAAATTTAAGGTTTTGATTCAACAAAAAGGAGTGCCAGAATTTCCATTATCGGGATTAAAATTTTTGAATTCTTCAAGAACAGTCTTTAGTTAAAAACTGTAGCGCAATCAGATTACAAAAAAGGGTGAGGAACATAATATTTCACATTGATATTTAATCAGGAGCTGTTTCCTGCTCTTTGTTACAATCTTTTTTAGGCTGAAAAAGCCTGAAAAAGGATTTTCACTTCAAACGCAGTTCACTGAACTCCTATAAAAATTATAGTACAGTGAAGTAATCAGGGCTAGAGCATTTGAGTCCTAAATACCCTTTTGTTAAATTATAAAATCTTTCAAGCCGCAAATTTTTCCATCTTTAAATTAAAACCTATATTTGCTTTCGAATAAAAATTCTATGGAACAATTTGTTGTATCGGCCCGTAAATATCGTCCTCAAACATTTAAAGATGTTGTAGGACAAAAAGCCATTACCAATACTTTATTGAATGCCATAGAAAGTAATCACCTTGCTTCTGCCCTATTATTTACAGGACCTCGTGGAGTCGGAAAAACAACTTGTGCCCGTATTTTGGCTCGGAAAATAAATCAACCAGGGTATGATGATCCGAATGAAGATTTTGCCTTTAATGTTTTCGAATTAGATGCCGCTTCCAACAACTCAGTTGATGATATCAGAAATTTAATTGACCAAGTCCGTATTCCGCCACAAACGGGACAATACAAAGTGTATATTATCGATGAGGTTCACATGTTGTCTTCGGCAGCTTTTAATGCTTTTTTAAAGACATTAGAAGAACCGCCAAAACACGCCATTTTTATATTGGCAACGACTGAAAAACATAAAATTATTCCAACGATACTTTCTCGTTGCCAGATATTTGATTTCAAAAGAATCACTGTAAAAGATGCTAAAGAACATCTTGCCGAAGTTGCCACCAGTCAAGGGGTTAATTTTGAAGATGACGCTTTGCATATCATTGCCCAAAAAGCAGATGGAGCGATGCGTGATGCTTTGTCTATTTTTGATAGAGTGGTTTCTTTTTGTGGAAAAGATTTAACACGTCAGGCCGTTACGGAAAACCTGAATGTATTGGATTATGAAACATATATCAATGTAACCGACTTAATTTTGGAAAACAAAATTCCAGATTTATTAATCGCTTTCAACGATATTCTTGCCAAAGGATTTGATGCACATCATTTTGTATCCGGATTAGCTTCCCATTTTAGAGATTTATTGGTTTCCAAAACCCCTGCTACTTTATCTTTATTAGAAGTTGGAGAACAAGCACAACAAATGTATGGTGTGCAAGCCCAAAAATGCAGTCAAGACTTTCTTTTAAAAGGAATCGAAATTGCAAATGATTGTGATTTGAAATACAAACTGAGCCAAAATCAACGGCTTCTTGTTGAACTTTGTTTGATGCAACTTGCCTCTATCACTTTTGATGGAGAAAAAAAAAAGTTGACCAATTTATAATTCCACCAACTTATTATTATAGGAAGAATGATTATTCAATAACGGTTCAAACCGAAACTGAAGAATCAAAACCTGTTATTCCAGTTATAGAATCAGTTCAACAAAAAGAACCAGAAGCTATAGATATTACTCCTATAGTTCCAGCTCTTACAGTAAAAATTGATATTCCATCATCAAATGAACCAAAAATTTCCGCATTTTCATTATCGAGTATTCGTGCCAAAAAAGCATTAGAAGAAAGCAATAAAGGGATAGTAAAAGAAGTGGTTCATTTACCAACAGAAACTTTTACAGAAACGGAAATGTTGTTGCAATGGAATAAATATGCGCAACGTTTAGGGGATAAAGGATATAAAATTATGGAATCGTTATTACTCATCAACGATCCTAAATTGAATGGAACTGCCATTTCAATTGAATTGCCTAATGAAGGTTCCAAATTAGATTTTGAAAAAGAATTGAATGGACTTTTAGGTCATTTAAAAGGTCATTTACACAATCATGATATTACAATAGAAGTTATTGTGAATGAAAGTTTTGAAAATAAAAGAAGCTTTAATGACCAAGACCGATACAACAGACTTCTTGAAATAAATCCAAATATTGAACTGTTACGAACAACATTTGGATTAGATTTGGATGCGTAATCTTATGGAATAAGAGTTATAATATTAATTTGTATGACTCTCCGCTTAGCGGACTATAATTATTTTTTAGCCACGAATTTCCACAAATTTTACGAATTAGTGTTTAATTTTTCTTTTAAGGATAAAAATTCGTGACAAATTCGTGAAATTTGTGGCTAAATTTTTCTTTAGTATTATTTACGGATAGTCATATTAATTTGAATTGATTACTTTCTCAATTCTTTTATCAGGTATGAGCCACATCATGGCTACAGCTATATATATATAATGCCCGAAACCCATTCATTAAAAAATGAAAAAACAATCGCAATGATATATAATGCTGCCGATGATTTTCCTTTAAGATCTTTACCTATCGCTTTTTTCAGCAGGGAATTTTCTCCTTGGCCGGCAATAATAAAATTTTGCAATATCACATAGGAAATCCCTGCCATTAAAAGTATGAAGCCATATAAAGCCAGTGTGGCTTTGGCAAAATTATGCTCCCCCATCCATCCTGTTGAAACCGGAATTAATGATAACCAAAATAACAAATGAAGGTTCGCCCAAAGGATTTTACCATTTACTTTAGTAACACTTTGCAGCATGTGATGATGATTATTCCAGTATATGCCTACATAAACAAAACTTAATATATAGCTTATAAATTTAGGGAAAAGTAATTGTAGATCGCTAAAATTTTCCCCTTCCGGAACTTTTATTTCCAGTATCATAATGGTAATTATAATAGCCAAAACACCATCGCTAAATGCCTCTAATCTGTTTTTATTCATTAGTAAATCTTTAAATTCAAATTTCATAACTATTCAGGAACCACAAATACAAAACCATTTTTTTGGCCACTAAGTCACAAAGGCACTAAGTTTTAAATCATACGATTTTATATTTTAAGCAAATAGATTAATTTTCTATACTTCGTAACTTATTTTCTTTGTGTCTTTGAGCCTTTGCGGCAATTTATGATTATTCTCCTTGTAGTTGAAATAAATCTTTAAATTCAAATTTTATATATAAATTATATCTTACCATAATACATCGCTTTTACAATACCATCTGAAAGTCCAATTTTGGGTACATAAATATTTCTTGCGCCACTCCATTTCATTGCGTTAAGATAAATTCTTGTAGCGGGAAGAATTACATCGGCACGGTCCGGATTCAATCCTAATTCTGAAATCCTTTGTTCGTAAGAAAGCGAATTCAAAAAAGCATACTGAGAATTCATGTAAATGTAAGACAAAGGTTTTTCTTGCATTTTTCCCGACATTTTGAAGAGTTTATTAATGTTCCCACCGGAACCTATTAAAGTAACTTCATCGTATTCTTGGGTATTTGTTTTTATCCATTTTTCGATTTCATCCCAAACAACGTCACATACCATATCATTAAGTAACCGAACTGTTCCAGCTTTGAATGATCTCGAATTAATCATTTTACCATTTGAAAATAAAGTAAATTCAGTACTTCCACCTCCAACATCCACAAAAAGATAGGTTTGGTCCGTTTTTAACAGATGATGCAAATCCGTTGAAGCGATTATTGCTGCTTCTTTTTTTCCATCAATGATTTCTATTTTGATATCTGCTTTTTTCTTAATCATTGCTACTACTTCCTTACCATTATAGGCTTCGCGCATCGCTGAGGTTGCAAATGCCATATAGCGTTCCACTTTATGTACTTTCATCAATAGATTGAATGCTTTCATGGCATCACACATTCGTTCCATATTCTCTTCTGAAATTTCACCTACTGTAAAAGCATCCTGCCCCAACCGTATAGGCACTCGAACAAGGGAACTTTTATTGAACTGAGGTTCTTTCCCATCTTGCTCAACAATATTTACAACCAATAAACGCATCGCATTTGAACCGATGTCTATTGCAGCATATTTTTTAAGTTTAATCATTCTTAATCTATGATTTGAATTTAGTTTCTTATTTTATTCGAGGACAATAGCAAATATGAAACCACTTTTTTAAATAATTTCTTCTAATACATCAATTTTGTTTTGATAATATCTATAAGTCTCTAATTGAGCCCTAAAAACAGGATCATGCTTTCTTACTCTATATTTATTATCTAATTTATAGGAATGATATCGCGCTTTTACATTTCCTTTCCAACCCAAATCAAAATTGTCTATTAGTTCATTTTTAATTTCTTGATCATAAATTGGGCAGGTAACTTCTACTCTGCCGTCCAGATTTCTGGTCATAAAATCAGCCGACGAAATATAAACTTCCGTTTGACCAGCATTACCAAAAATATAAATTCTGGAATGTTCCAGATAATTATCTACAATACTTATCGCTTCAATGTTTTCACTCATCCCAGGAATCCCCGGTATCAATGAACAAATCCCTCTAATTTCGAGTTGTATTTTCACTCCCGCATTACTGGCTTCATATAATTTATCAATCATTTTAAAATCAGATAAACTATTCATTTTTAACTTTATATGAGTCTTTCTGCCTGCTGATGCATGTAAAATTTCTCTGTCAATCAGTTTGTAGAATCGGGTTCGGGTGTAATGAGGGGAAACGATAAGATGTTTATATCGATGCACTCGATAATTAATGTCAAAAAATTCAAATATTTTTATAATATCTTTTAGAATTTGTTGGTGACTTGTAAAAAGAGTGACATCCGTATATACTTTTGCTGTAGATTCATTAAAATTTCCTGTAGAAATAAAACCATATCGTTTTATTTTTTCATTCTCAATTCTTTCGATTACACATATTTTACTGTGTACTTTTAAGCCTTTTATTCCAAAAATGAGTTCAATACCTTCTGTTTTCATTTGCTCCGCATACGAAATATTAGAAGCTTCATCAAAACGAGCTTGCAATTCGATTTGAACAGTAACTTTTTTTCCGTTTTTAGCGGCATTGATCAGAGAACTTATTATCTGAGAATTTTTTGCCAATCGGTATAACGTAATTTTTATGGAAGTCACCTTTGGATCAAGAGCTGCTTCCCGTAAAAATTTAGTGAGATAAGAAAAAGATTGATAAGGTGCATTTAATAAATAATCTTTAGTACTAATTTTTTCTAATATACTTCCTTGAAGACTTAATCCTGGAATTGGCAAGGGAACATTCGTTTTGTAAAGTAAATCGAATCTGCCAAGATTTGGAAAATTCATATAATCACGTCGATTGTGATATCTACCGCCAGGAATAATACTGTCAGTAGAAACAATCTTCATTTTATCAAGGAAAAATTGAAGTGTGTCTTTTTCTATTAACTGGTCATAAATAAAGCGAACCGGTTCCCCTATTCTTCTATCTTTAACGCTTGTAGAAATTTTTTCAATCATACTTTTACTTAAATCACTATCAATGTCTAACTGTGCATCTCTGGTAATTTTAATCATATGTGCAGAAACACTTTCGTAATCGAAAATATTAAAAATACTACTCAAATTATGCCTTATTACATCGTCAAGCAGGATTATATATTGCTTTTCATTATTAGAAGGCAAAACAACAAATCGATTAATTGTTTTTGGAATTTCAATGACTGCATATCGAACTTCAGCAGTTTGATTCATAACTAATTTTACAGCCAAGTATCCTAAAGTATCTTTCAATAAAGGAAACTCAGCTAAATCATTTAATATTATGGTTACTAATTCCGGACTTAATTTTTGAATAAAAAAATCTTTTAAAAAATTTTCCTGTTCTCTGGAAATTTCATTTTCATTAATAATGAATATGTTTTCTTTCCCCAGTTTGGTTTCGATGATGTTTAAAATTCGTAAACTTTCGGATTGTTGCTGAATTACTATTTCGGTAATATCCTTCACTAATTGTTGCGCCGAAATACCACCAAGGTATTTCTCTCCAGATATTCCTGAGAGGCTTAATCTTCTGATAGCGGCAAAACGAACTCTGAAAAACTCATCCATATTATTCGAAAAAATACCTAAAAATCGTAATCTGTCCAATAATGGTACTGAATCATCTGCAGCTTCTTGAAGTACTCTTGCATTAAACGCTAACCAACTTTTTTCTCTATCAATATATTTATGTTCTAACACTTTATTTATTTTAAATCTTTGGGGAATATTATTTTTTTAGTTTTGCCTTTTTTAATGGTATCCCAGTTGTCTGTATCAAATTGCAAAGACACAAACCCGGCTGTAGGAACATTATTAATAAATGCATCTCCAAATTTATTAACAAAATTTGTAATAGCCTCATTATGTCCAAAAAGAATAACACTTTCTATACCATTATCGCACGATTTAACAACTTTTTCCAGTTTTTTTTCATCAAAAGTATAAAGTGTGTCTTTGTAATCAATACATTCGATGGGATACGATATATTTTGAGCAAAAATCAGTGCTGTTTCTGAGGCTCTTTCAGCTGTGCTACTCCACATTATATATGACTTAGGAATAAAATCACTTACATTAGAAGATACCAAATGAGCATCTTTCATTCCCTTATGAGTCAACGGTCGATCTTTATCATGCAACGGAGCTTCCCAACTTGATTTTGCATGTCGTATTAATATTAGATTTTTCATACTTACAAGTTTTTATTCATCAATGACATTGTATCAATTTATTTGAGATTACAAATTACAAAATATTTTTCAAACCTAATTTTTATTCAAACGCAAATAATGAAAATGAAATCGATTTACGATTCCTTGAAATCGAGACAAAATACAATTTGCTATTTTAAAAAACACAAAACCAAAACTATTCTTACATAAAAAAAAAATAAAAAACGCAGATAATCGGATTTTTTTGCGTTTTATCGATTTTATTACTTGTTAATATAAAATTAAAAACATAGCTTTGATATGTTAAAATCTTATTAATACGAAATATCCAGAAATAAAAGAGCCCAAAAAAACAATTAAAATAAAGTAAGAAAAACACTTTCTTTTAATTTTTTTAACAAGAAATGTCGTTTTAACGAGTATTTAAGTCTTTCATAGAAAAAAGAATACATAATAATTTAATATAATTAGATTCGCTCAAAATATTTTAGCAATAAGTAAAGAAATATTTTGAATTGATAATAAACGTATTAAAAAAATTATCTGTAACAAAATATAATAATACTTCATCTTAAAAACAAAATATTCCATATGAAAACAATTATTACCCTCAGAATAAAGTCTACCCTGAAACTGATGATTTTGATTTTAAGCCTGTTTTTTACAGTGCTAAACAGCTATTCGCAGACACCGACTTTGGATTGCTCTAAGTGTAATGCAGGTGACTTTACTTTCGAACAATATTTCCTTGGAGACGACAGCGGAACCCCACTATCTGCAACTTGTTCTTCAGGATCCCCTGTAAACGCTTATATATGGATGAATGTCACTAGTAGTAATAAACGTTATTCATTAAAGGTGGATTACGATTTAAAAGTGACCAATCCCGTTACTAATAGTTCAACGACCACGCATGTAACTAATTGTCTCTACGAGCATCAAGAAATCCCTAATACCTTGATTAAATTGGGGTCTATTGCCTGGACTTGTGGTAACGTTATGGAAATTTCAAACTTTTTTATGTCGTGGAAACAAAATAAGTCCGAAAATTGTAGTTTTGATACTCCCAGATGCATCTGCCTGAGCCCAACAATAGTAAATGCACCTTTGTCAATAAATTACACCCAAAATAATGTGTCTTGTTTTAATGGATCTAACGGATCCATTAATATTTCAGTTACTGGCGGGGCTGCTCCGTACTCTTACAATTGGACGGGTACTGGCGTAATAAACACAAATGAAGACCAATCAGGTTTGACCGCCGGGACCTATAACATCACTGCAACTGATTCTAAAGGAACACAAACAAGCAAAGCAATCACCATCACCCAACCGGCTACTGCTTTGGCATTGGCTGCTTCTTCTAAAACGGACGCAACTTGTTTTGGCGCAAGCACCGGAACGGTGACTGCCGGAACGGTGACGAACGCGGTTGGAACGGTAACTTATTCTTGGAAAAATGC